>PZPB01000002.1 GCA_003045865.1 Bacteroidota bacterium
GGACCCATTCCGGGGCCACCGCCACCGTGAGGAATAGCAAAAGTTTTATGCAGGTTTAAGTGACATACGTCGGCGCCAATCTCCCCCGGGCTAGTTAAGCCCACTTGTGCGTTCATATTGGCACCGTCCATGTATACTTGTCCACCGAAATCGTGAATAATTTGGGTGATCTCTTTTACTCTTTCCTCAAATACTCCGTGAGTAGATGGGTAGGTAATCATTAATGCAGCAAGATTATCTTTATACTTTTCGGCCTTTTCTAATAGGTCGTCCACATCAATATTACCATTGTCATCACACTTGGTAACCACTACTTTCATTCCCGCCATAACCGCAGATGCAGGATTGGTACCATGAGCCGAGCTTGGAATAATAGCAATATTACGCTGGTCGTCGCCGCGTGATAAGTGATAAGCTCTAATTACCATTAATCCGGCGTATTCGCCTTGTGCACCACTATTAGGTTGCATGCTCATTGCGTGGAAACCAGTAATTTCGGCTAGGTCACGCTCCAAGTTAGAGATTAATTCGCGGTAACCTAAAGTTTGATCGGTTGGTGCAAAAGGATGAACGTTTGCCCATAATGGCCAACTTAGGGGAATCATTTCAGTCGCTGCGTTCAATTTCATGGTGCAACTTCCTAAAGCAATCATACTGTGATTAAGCGATAAGTCTTTGCGTTCCAAAGATTTTAAATAGCGCATCATGTCGGTTTCGCTGTGGTAGCGGTTAAAAACAGGATGCTCTAAATAACTGGTGGTTCTTTTTAAATCGGGAGGAATTACGTTAACCTCTAGTAATTTAGGACTAGGGTCTTTCATTTCTTTCGCTTCCGCAAAGATGGCAAGCAACTCTTCTACCGCTTCTAAATTGGTAGTTTCGTTTAAACTAATGCCAATCTCATGATGGCTGATATAACGAAGGTTGATTTCTTTTTCAATCGCTCTACTGCGAATTTCTTCTTTATCAACTTGCCCTAATTCAATGCGTAAAGTATCAAAGAAGTTTTCGTTAACCTGCTTGTAACCTAAGCGGTTTAAGCCTTCACTTAGGGTTACCGTATGATAGTGAATTTTACTAGCAATATTGTGCAGCCCTTTGGGGCCATGGTAAGCAGCGTAAGCGCCCGCCATTACTGCTAATAAAACTTGAGCAGTACAAATGTTAGAGGTTGCTTTATCACGTTTAATATGTTGTTCTCTAGTTTGTAAAGCCATTCGTAAGGCTCTGTTTCCTTCCTTGTCTATCGTTTGACCGATAATACGACCAGGAATTAAGCGCTTGTAATTATCGTTGGTCGCAAAGTAGGCTGCATGCGGTCCACCAAAGCCTAAAGGAATACCAAAACGCTGGGTTGTTCCCACCACTGCACTGGCTCCCCATTCTCCTGGAGGGGTTAATAAGGCTAAGCTCATAATGTCTGCGGCCACGGCAACTTCTACATTATTTGCAAGGGCATTGGCCATAAAATCTTCATAGTTGAAGATTTCACCGTCTGCTGCCGGGTACTGAATTAAAGCACCGAAGTAATCATCCGATAAATTAATATCGCGGTGATCACCAATAACTAGTTCAATGCCTAAAGGCTCAGAACGCGTCTTGATCAATTCAATGTTTTGATGCAAACAATGGAAGGATACAAAGAATTTATTGGCGTTGTTCTTTTTCTTATCTCGGCTACGACCGGAATAAAACATAGCCATGGCTTCTGCTGCCGCAGTAGCTTCATCCAGTAAACTGGCATTGGCAATAGGTAAGCCCGTAAGGTCACTCACCATCGTTTGGAAGTTTAATAAAGCTTCCAAACGGCCTTGGGCAATTTCCGCTTGATAAGGCGTGTAAGCCGTATACCAACCTGGGTTTTCTAAAATGTTTCTTTGCACTACACCCGGCATAATTGTAGGGTGGTAGCCTAATCCGATGTAGGATTTAAACACCTTATTTTTTCTGGCTAAATCGCGAATGTGATTTAAAAACTCATTCTCGGTCATGGCCGGGCTGAGGTTTAATTCTTCCTTCAAGCGGATACCCGCTGGAATGGTTTCGCTAATTAGTTGTTCTATTGAGCTTGCCCCCACCACTTTCAACATTTCTTCAAGGTCATTCTCACGTGGCCCGATGTGTCGGTAGGCAAAAGAATCAGTATTCATATCCGAATCGAAATAAATTGTGAATATTCGCACAAAAGTAACATAAAGCCTGTTCTTATGTTTCGCACTTTAAGCATAATTTTACGGCAATAATACAAGCGTCTATTTTATTGAAATTTCTGATTGCATTATATCGCTCAAACTTTTGGGTAGGCTTGGCGGCTGCAGCCTTAACTTACCTCAGTTTTGGTCAGGAAATTACGCTCGATTATCTACTATATACGCTCTTTATTCTCACTTCTACCATCAGCGCCTATAATTATATGCATTGGGTGAAATCGCTAAACAACTATCGTGAGAAAAAAAGTTTGGAGGAAGAAGATCATCCTATTGATTGGGCTTCTTTTAGCCGTGCCGCTTTTGCTGGAATGTTAGCCTTCCTCTTATTGTTTTTTTTAGGCTCGATTACGCTCATTTACTATTTGTTTCCGGCTTTATTAATCGCACTTTTATATCCTTTGGCTTTTCCACATCCCAATCGAGCCTTTAGTAGCTTGCGCATGATGCCTGGCTTAAAGCTTTTTCTAATTGCTGGTTCATGGTCCTACTTAAGTTTCGCTATTCCTTATTGGATGCAAGGCGGGGTTGATACCCTGTTTTTTGGCTGGGAATTTTTAATGCGCACCTTATTGGTGATGGGTTTAACCATACCTTTTGATATTCGCGACCTAGATAAAGATAAGCCCTCCATGCGCACCGTACCGCAGGTTTTTGGGAAAGACAATGCCATAGGCCTCGCCATCTTAGCTTTGTTTCTTTATCAAATTTGGACTTTAATGCAATTCTTTTTCTTCGGGCAAGCTTGGTTTCAGAGCCTAGCTATTTTGTTGGCTTTAGAAATCGGGATTCGCATGATTAAAAACTTGAAAACAAATCGCAGTGAATTTCAGGTCAATTTCTGGATTGAAGCGATACCAATAATACTCCTTATTTTTAGTCAAATTGCCGCTTTGGCTTTTGGCAATTCCTACTTTTGACAATCAATTAGCATTATGATATATTCCAATACCGCTACGGGTGCATTAGAAGCAGATCAGCAAGATCCATTACATAAATACCGAGCACAGTTTTTATTTCCCCAGCACAATGGGAAAGAAAGCCTTTATTTTACGGGGAACTCGCTGGGTTTACAAGCGCGCAAAACCAAAGAACTTATTTTAGAAGAATTAGAAGATTGGCATAAATACGGCGTTGAAGGTCATCTAGAAGCACGTCGTCCTTGGCTTTCGTATCACGAGAACTTCAGTGATAATCTCGCGAAAATTGTTGGGGCCAAATCTACGGAAGTGGTGGCCATGAATGGCCTTACCACCAACTTACACCTTTTAATGGTGAGCTTTTATCGCCCACAAGGCAAGCGTACCAAAATTCTGTGCGAAGGCAAGGCTTTTCCGAGCGATCAATATGCTTTAAAAAGTCAGTTGCGTTTTCACGGTCTTTCGCCAGATGAGCATTTAATTGAAATTATGCCCGATCCGGAAACTGAGCTGATAGATGAGGAGCGCATTATTGCGGCTATCGATGCCAATAAAGATGAATTGGCTTTAATAATGATTGGCGGTGTAAATTACTATACCGGCCAGTGGTTCGATATGCAACGGATTACCGATGCTGGAAAAAGAGCGGGTGCCATAGTTGGTTGGGATTTAGCCCATGCGGCGGGTAATGTGCCTCTGCAATTGCACGAGTGGCAAGTTGATTTCGCTGCTTGGTGTGGTTACAAATATTTAAACTCAGGTCCGGGTGGAGTTTCAGGAGCTTTTATTCACGAAAAGCACCACGCACAAAAAGACATTCCTCGTTTTGAAGGCTGGTGGGGCCACGATAAACAAAATCGCTTTGCCATGCCCGATGAATTTATTCCTATTCCTACCGCAGAAGCTTGGCAGTTGAGTAATGCGCCGGTTTTAGCGATGACGCCCCTTTTAGCTAGCCTTGAACTTTTTGCGGAAGTGGGGATGGATCAATTACGCCAAAAGGCGCTGAAACTTACCGCTTATTTAGAGCAGGTAGTAAATGATGTGCGCGTCAATACGGGAGTTGATTTAAAGATTATTACGCCTACCGAGCCACACAGAAGAGGAAGCCAGTTATCGATCATCTTGCCAACCAAAGGGAAAGAGGTGTTTAATAAACTTACCGCTCACGGTGTAATTGCCGATTGGCGTGAACCCGATGTAATTCGTTTGGCGCCCGTACCGCTTTATAACTCCTTTAGCGACGTGTACGAGTTCGGGCAATTACTAGAAAAATTTTTAAAAGATTAATTATGGAAAAGAAAAATATATCTGTTGCTGGTGCAGGTCTTGTAGGATCGCTACTGTCGATTTACTTAGCCAAGCGTGGTCATAAGGTGGATATTTATGAAGGTCGTCCTGATGCGCGTAAGAAAAACATTGGCGGCGGTCGATCTATTAACCTCGCCTTAAGCGATAGAGGTTTAAAAGCCCTGGCGGGCGTTGGTCTCGATCAAAAGGTGCTCGATAAAATGTCTATTCCGATGTATCGTCGGGTAATGCACGATAAAGAAGGAAATTTATCTTATCAGCCTTATGGTAAGGAAGGGCAAGCCATTAATTCTGTTTCTCGCTCGGGCTTAAATGCTATGTTGGTGGAAGAAGCAGAAGCGAATGGGGTTACTATTCATTTCGAGCAGCGTTGCAAAGCGATAGATCTCGAATCGGCCACTGCTCGTTTTGAGAACGCATCGGGCGAAAGCCAAGAAGTAGAAGCCGACCTATTATTTGGGGCGGATGGTGCTTATAGTGCAGTGCGTAAAGCGATGGTGCGTACCGATCGTTTTAGTTATTCGCAAGAGTATATCGATCATGGCTATAAGGAATTAACTATTCCTCCCGGGGCTAATGGCGAGTTTCTGATGGAGAAAAATGCCTTGCACATTTGGCCGCGTGGTAATTATATGCTTATTGCTTTACCTAATCCCGACGCGAGTTTTACCTGTACTTTATTCTTCCCTTATGAGGGAAATCCTTCTTTCGCAAGTTTGGATAGTACTGCTAAAGGGCGTGCCTTTTTTGAGGAGCAATTTGCAGATGCTTTGGCTTTGATGCCCGATTTTAATGAGGAGTGGGAAAATAATCCTAATTCTTCTTTAATGATTGTGCGCTGTTTCCCTTGGACGCGTAATGGCAAGGTGGCCCTTATCGGAGATGCGAGCCATGCTATTGTTCCCTTTTACGGACAGGGAATGAATAGTGGTTTTGAAGATTGTACCGCTTTAAGCCGATTAATGGATCAATACGGCGATGATTGGGCCGCGATGTTTAAGGCTTATGAAATTGAGCGCAAGCCCGATGGCGATGCTATTGCCGATTTGGCCATGCGTAATTTTGTGGAAATGCGCGATTTAACCGGTGATGCTGATTTCCTTTTACAGAAGAAGATTGAGGCGAAATTTTCGAAGAAATATCCTACTAAGTGGACGCCCCTTTATTCTTTGGTAACCTTCTCAGCCGATGTGCGTTACTCCGAAGCTTTGGCTTTAGGAAAGAAACAAGATGGCCTGATGGCGGAAATTATGGCCATGCCTAATATTCATGAGATTTGGGATAGCGAAGCGGTGGAGACCAAAATGCTCGCTTTAGCAGAGAAGCTTTAAATCAAAAGAGCGTTAAAACAAAAAAGAGGACTCATTTTCGAATGGGTCCTCTTTTTTAGTCGTAATGAAAACGACATTTTGCAATAAGAACTTCTTCCTCTGTAACTCTGCAAATTAAGCGATGTTCTTTGTCAATTCGTCTTGACCAATAGCCCTGATATTTGTGTTTAAGAGCCTCTGGTTTTCCTAAACCGGTAAAGGGCGTTCTCGAAATATCCTTCAAAAGCTCATTAATCTTTTTGAGGTTCTTCTTATTTGTTTTTTGCCAATATAAGTAGTCGGCCCAAGACTCTTCCACAAACACAAATTTCATTCTTCTATAAGCTCTTTTGTGAAAGAGTTCGCTTTGTTTAATTTTTTAATGGCTGCATCAAGCCTTTTTTCATTAGCCAAGGAGCTTAGTTCGTGCTGCGTGGCGTTTAAAGAGTTGTATTCATCTAACGAAATAACAACTACCCCCGAACTTTGCCCTCTATTAATAATCAAGGTTTCAAAGTCATCGGAAACGGAGTCAAGATATTTCTTGATGTTTTTTCTGAAATCAGAAATAGTGGCGATAAGCATTTTATTGTACTTTATTTTGTACAAAATAAGTGCAAAGAAGCGGTTTTCCAAAAATAAACACGTGGTCACTTGCCGCGTTAAGTTGCACTCTTTTTCAAACCTACTGCACTACCACTTTTTCTTGTCCAATCAATTCACCTTTGGCATTGCTAATCTTTAAGATATAAAGACCTGTGGCCAAGCGATCGGTGCGGAAACGGAAACTGTTTACACCGGCTAAGGCTAATTCTTCTACCTGAAAGAGTGGGCCGTTTTTACCATCTAATTGATAAAGACTAAAATTAAGTAACTCTTCTTTCTCTTGTTCAATTTCTACTCTAAACCAATCGATACTGGGATTTGGGCTGAGTGAAATTTTTGGAGAAGCTTCTTCCTTCAGACCGATATCGCTGATGGGGGTTTGGTTCCAGTTTGGGCTGCGTAACTTGGCCAGAACGGTCAAAGGCTGTCCTTGGGGACTGGCTTCATAGCCTGCGGCCCAAATTGTGCCAGTATCACCGTAGGCTAATTGGTTGCCCGTGTAATCGCCCCAACGCTCGTAAGTGCGGTTACCATTACTGGAGATGATATCAATATAGTCGCCGCCTTCTACAATTTGAGCCCTTTCGCTGTAGCTAGAATCGTTATCAAAAAATATAGCGGAAAAGCCAGCATTTAGGCTGTCGCCAGAATGGTTGAAGGTTAAAATCGATTCTACTTCAGCTCCCGATTTCCCCGTAAAGGTTACTTGAGGATACCCCACGTCAATCGGGTCGAGATTGATAATTTTAAAATAACTGTTGGTTTTATTAGCGCTTCTTAAGTCGATGATACCATGGTAAAAACCAGCATTGCCGGTGGGAGTAATGGTGTTGCCCACATATTGTATACGTTGGTTAAACATAAATCCGCCCTGAATTCTACAATCATTGCAGTCGAAAGTGTGGTTATTTTTCTGGCGAGCGGAAGGCGGTAATCCGTAATTGGTTTCCGTGGTGTAAACTTCCAAACTTAGTTGGGGGTTGCCCGTTGCTTTGTCGTTTATTTTTGCCACGAAAATGCTGTCGTTTAGTGGGTCCAAAGCACGACTGCCTAAAAAGTATGTAGGGGCGGGAAGTAATTCCTTACCATTGTCTATACCCGTAAAACTGAAAAGGTTTTTACCGCCGTATTCCAAGTTGTAATAGTAATGCTCTGTTAAAGCGAGCGAATCGTAGCCCGCTTGTTTGCCAATTTGGCGAATGGTAGTTTGTACATAGCCACTATTATTACTAGAACCATTGTAAAAAGTGTTCATGGTGATAAATAGGTCATCCTTGTTTACGGTAATATGCGGGTAGTCGCTCCAAGTGCTGTCGTTTAAGGGGTTGCCATCTACACGGTAAATATTAAAGCCATCGGCTAAGTCATTACTTTTGGAGAAACCAATAATTATGGTGCTATTTTCCCAGGTGTTGCCACTTAGGTAGAGCACAATAAAACGATCTGATTCGGGATCGTAAATGGCACGAGGGTCGTATTTGCTGCCGGGTAAAAATTGGCTGGGACGGTAAAAACGAAAAAGTGTTAATTCGTATAATAAACTGTCTTTTACATAATCGTAAGCTCCGATGGTTGAGTTTCGTACTCTTAAAATTTGCTGATTGCGGCCAATGGCAAAATCATCGTCATTAGGAACCGAGCCGCTGTAGCTATTACCGTTTAAGCTATCCAAAACCTGAGGTTTAGGAGTGGTTTTAGAAACTTGGAAAGTCGAGTTGTTTTTAAATTGTGGTACCTCGCTGCGTTCAGCCTTTCTTTTATTGGCGATTTCGCGATCGAGATGTGCATTGGGATGCGGCATTTCTTCGGCCTGCAAAATAGGCGAATAGTCTATTTCGGTGTTATTTGGTACAAATGAGCCAACCGGACTTATGTTGTTCGACGTTTTAACTTTATAGCTAAATTGAGCACTGCTAATAAAAGGGATAAGGAAGATTAAACAAAAGGCTGTCTTTTTCGGTAGAGTACTTATCTTCGTCATGCGCATGCTTTTGAAATTTAATTGATTAACCCACGTTTCGCTACGTGTACCTATTTAACTTAATTTGAAAAAAAAATATTCCAATATTCTTTTCCGGCTCAGCTTCTTGTTGTGCTTTTTCGCTAGTCAGCAGATAAGCGCCCAATTTTACTACGGAATAAGACAAGAGTACGGAAAAAATCGGGTTCAATTTAATGACTTTGATTGGATATTTCTACGCTTTGATGCCTTCGATGTTTATTTCTACCGCGGCAATGAAGAATTAGCGGAAAATGTTGCTCGCCTGACCCATAAAAACCTTCCGCGCATCGAATCTTATCTGGATGCACCGCTAGATGAGCGAGTACAAATTTTAGTTTTCAATAATCTTTCCGATTTAAAGCAAAGCAATGTAAACAGCAATGAGGAAGACGATTATAATACAGGTGGGGTAACCCGCATTAGCGGTAGTCGCCTCTTTGTATATTTTGATGGCGATTATCAAAATCTGGAGAAAACCCTTAAAATGGGTTTGACCGAAGTAGTGCTGAGCAATTTTCTTTACGGCAGTTTTACGCAGTCTTTGGCTAACTCGGCCCTGCTAAATCTGCCTTCTTGGTACATGGAAGGTCTTATTTCTTACCTGGGCGATAACTGGAATAGTGATGTAGATATTAAAGTACGCGATGGCTTTTACAGCAAGCAGTACAAAAGGATAAACTCTCTAACACAACTGGATGCGCGTTACGCCGGACATTCTTTCTGGTATTTTATTGCTCAGACTTACGGAGATAAAATTATTCGCAATATTGTTTACATGTCTGTGGTGAACCGCGATATTGAAAGTGGCTTTCTTTATATTTTAGGAAAGGACTTGGATGAGATTACCGAGGATTGGAAGGCCTTTTATGCCGATCGCTATGCGAGCACGCAAACCGTAAACCTTAAAGAGAAGAAGAGCCTAATCAAGGCCAAAAAGAATCATGAAATAACCAAGATAGTGGCGAGCGATGATGGCCGATTTATCAGCTATGTGGATCGACGTTTCTCGCAGTATAAAATTTACGTGTACGACAGAGAAACCAATAAAAAAGAAAAGGTCTACAGCGGTGGTTATCGCATTGCCCAAAACACAGATTATAGTTATCCGCTTTTAGCTTGGCATCCTAATAACACGAATCTGGCGATAATTACAGAAGAAAAAGGCGGCACTAATTTAAGCATCTACGACAGTGAAAAAGATGAGGTTACTACCAAGCCCTTTTTTCGTTTCGATAAAATAATATCGCTGGAGTATGCTCCAAATGGTAAGCAGTTTCTATTAAGTGCCGCGAAAAATGGTCAGTCAGATATTTACGTGTACACTATTTTAAACACTAAAATTCAGGCGATAACTAGCGATGCTTACGATGATTTGCATCCTACCTTTATTTCTGGGGGAAGCCGCATAGTATGGTCTTCTAACCGTCCGGTTGACACCCTTTACCCGCGCTCGAACAAGATGTTTAGTACCGATAATCTCGATTTATTCGCCACCGATAATCGTGAACTGCGGAATGATACAGTGGCTATTTGGCGTCTCACTAAAAGTCCGCTTATTAATGAAGTGGCAAGTGAAGAATTAGCGCCAGGCTTGGTTGGTTTTTACAGTAATCGCAGCAATGTTAGGCGTCAGCATGCCGTTAAAATTGATAGTGCAATTGCTTATGTGGATACCACCACACATTACGATTATTTCTTCAGCGAGTATGCCTTAAGCGATAATCAGTTTAGTTTGGTGGATGCGACTTACAGTAAAGAATCGGGCTTAAGCCATAGTGTTTACCTGCAAGATGGACGCTACCGCATCTATGAAAATGAATTGCCACTGCAAGGCTTAGCTTCTTCGCAAGCAATAAGGGTGAAGTCTAAAGATATCCGCCTAGAGGGAGAAACACCGCCGTCTGCACCAGAGGAAAACCCTAATGCAGTGCTTGAGCCTTTATATTATCCTGGAATTAGTAGAAGTCAATTGAGCCTAAATATTCTAAACTATAGTTTTAAAGGGGAAAGGAAAGTTGAGGAAAGTAAAAAAGAAGAGCCCAATTTTGAACGTAATCTTTTGCTACCTGCCATAAATCCTGAAGATGTTGTGGCTGAGGCTGATGATGAAATTGAAATTCCAGCGGTGCGTAATTATTTCCTTTCCTTCTTTAAAGATAATTTTACGGTGCGATTTGATAATATGTTTGATAATCCACAGTACCAACCTTTTACGGGCTTTGTAAGTGGAGATATATTAAACCAAGGTTTCAACATGAACTTCAAGTTGGGAGCAATGGATTTAATGCACGATTATCGTTTGGTCGCTGGCTTACGCACTACCTTTTCGCCCCTGCCAGGCACTTCTTTAGCTCCTAATGCCGAGTTTATTATTGGGGTGGCAGATTTTAAAAATCGCACGGATAGGTTTTACACTTATACCCGTCGCTCACAAGTGCAGATTTTAGCGCTAAATAATTACCGCCGATTAATTAATAATGAGTTTAATTACAAGGTAGTTTACCCCTTTAATCCAGTGGCTTCTTTGCATCTTTCGGTGGGTTATCGCTTCGATGAAAATATCCGCTTGGCCACCGATTTCAACCAAATTGGAGAATCAATTAATTACACCGATTACGCTATTGCGAGAGCGGCTTATATTTATGACAATACGCGCAAACTGGGACTAAATTTATATGCAGGTTTGCGGTATAAGGCTTTCGCTGAGCATTATCGCAACTTAACTGTTAGTCCAACTGGCTTGTACACCGCGGGTGTTGATGCACGCCATTATTTAATCATTCATCGTAATTTCATTTGGGCGAATCGCTTTGCCGCTGGAACCTCCTTTGGGGCCGAAAAACTAATTTATATAATGGGTGGTGTCGATAATGACTTCTCGCCTAATTTAGATCAGAGCACACCTATTGCCCGTGAGAATAATTACATCTTCCAAACTTTGGTAACCAATATGCGTGGTTTCTTTCAGAATACACGTAACGGAAATACCTTTGCGGTAGTAAATTCGGAGTTGCGTTTGCCGGTGGTGAGCTACTTTGCGAACCGTCCCATACGTAACGACTTTTTACAAAACCTTATGATTGTTGGTTTCGCTGATGTAGGTACCGCTTGGAATGGCCCTTCGCCTTATTCTAAAGAAAATGTAATTAATACCATTGCCGTTCCTTTAGGTACCGGCGGACAAATAGTATTAGATAGCCAAAAGGAGCCGATTATTTTAGGCACCGGAGTAGGCTTACGCAGCCGACTTTTTGGCTATTATGTGCGCGCCGATTGGGCTTGGGGAATTGAAGATGGTATTGTTTTACCCAATGTCTTTTATATTTCTTTGAGTACCGATTTTTAATTTTCAGACTCTCCTTTCCTGGCAAGCTGGCTAATCCAGTGCGTTTATGCCAAAGGTTTTTTTCAGTAGGCTCTTACGGCCGATGCGTTTGGATATGAAATCCTTTTCTAAATTCCAGCCACGAGCCGGGCTGTACTCGCGCCCGTAAAAAATAATTTGCAGGTGTAATTTATTCCAGAGCTCTTCGGGGAAAAGTCGTTTGGCGTCTTTTTCCGTTTGCTCCACCGATTTCCCATTGCTAAGATTCCAGCGAAACATTAGGCGGTGAATGTGCGTGTCCACCGGAAAAGCGGGAAAGCCAAAACCCTGACTCATCACTACTGAGGCGGTTTTATGGCCTACTGCCGGTAATGCTTCTAAAGCCTGGAAATCGGCAGGAACCTCTCCCTTATAGTCATTAATTAAAATACGACTAAGACCATAAATACCCTTGGATTTCATAGGGCTAAGGCCACAAGGACGAATAATAGCTTGAATTTCCTCTTGGCTTAATTTAGCCATGTCGTAGGGGTTTTTGGCCTTTTCAAAAAGAATAGGAGTAATTTTATTCACGCGCTCGTCGGTGCACTGAGCAGACAGTAAAACCGCAATTAGTAGGGTGTAAGGGTCACTGTGATCGAGGGGAATAGGAGTTTCAGGATATAAATCCTCTAAAGACTCAATTACAAATTCAACCTTTTCTTTCTTTGTCATTGTACCGCCCTTTATGGCAAACGAAAATAAGCTTTGTTAAGCAAAACTTGGCAGACTGCGCATCTGCGAAAGCAAAAAAAAGCCCCAAACAGTATGGCTTGGGGCTTTTATAATTTTGGGTGCAAATGAAACTATTTCTTTTCAAACTTCGCTTGACCTTCTTCTAGCCAATCGACATATAATTGGATGTCGGGATCGTAAGCGGTGGAGCCATTAATGGGCTGCATGCTTTCGTGGCCTAAAATCAGGTATTGTGGTTGCGAATTACTTTTGAAGTGTTCAATTTGGAAGTCGCTCCACTTGTTGCCAATGGTCCGGATGTTTTTACCAGTTACCGCGCTAACATATTTTTCTTCCTCGGCTAATTCTTCACGCTCATCTACGTAAAGTGAAATAAGGACGAAATCGTTTTTAAGGCGCTCTAAAACTTTAGGGTCGCTCCAAACTTGCTCTTCCATCTTACGGCAGTTTACACAGCCCCAACCGGTGAAATCGAGGAGAATAGGCTTGCCCACTTTTTTAGCATAAGCACGTCCCGTTTCGAAATCGTGGAAGCAATTGATATTGTGCGGACAATGATCTGGATCGGCGCCATCGGGAATTTCTCCGGTGCTGCTACCAATGGTAGCTGCGCCGCCACCGCCAATGCCATTAGGCGATTCGCTGTAAAACATGGGAGGTGGAAAACCACTAATTAATTTTAAAGGAGCACCCCATAAACCAGGAATAAGGTAGATGGTAAAACTTAAAGTGATAACCGCTAAAATTAATTTGAAGACCGAAACTTTATCATTTGGGCTATCGTGGGGCATTCTGAATTTACCCAATAAATAAAGAGTTAATAAGCTGAAAATAGCAATCCAAATTGCTAAAAACCATTCGCGCGGTAAAATGCCAGCCTGCCAAACTAAGTCTGCCGTGCTAAGAAATTTAAAGGCAAACGCTAATTCAATAAAGCCTAAAACCACTTTTACCGAATTGAGCCAGCCACCACTTTTTGGTAAAGAGTTTAACCAGCCTGGGAAGGCCGCAAATAAAGCGAAGGGTAAAGCGAGGGCTAAACTAAAACCGAACATTCCGATGAGGGGGCCTTGAAAACCACCGCTAGCGGCTTCTACCAATAGGGTGCCAATAATAGGACCGGTACAAGAGAAGGACACCAGCGCCAAAGTAAAGGCCATAAAAAAGATTCCTACAATACCGCCTTTATCAGAAGCTTGATCGGTTTTGTTAACCCAGCTACTCGGTAAAGTAATTTCGAAGGCGCCAAAAAAGCTGATGGCAAAAACTACTAGCAGAACAAAAAATCCGAGGTTTACATAGGGATTGGTAGAGAAGGCATTAAGCGCATCGCTGCCAAAAGCCACCGTAATTAGTAAACCAAGCAGAGTGTAAAGTACAATAATGGCCAAGCCGTAAATGATGGCATTGGTAATACCTTTAGCGCGGGTTTTACTTTGTTTAGTAAAGAAGCTCACCGTTAATGGGATCATGGGGAAAACGCAGGGCGTAAGCAAAGCCGCTAGTCCGCCTAAAAAGGCGAGAATGAAAATGCCGACCATAGAGCGACCACCTTCTTTTTCGTCATTCGAGTTTAATTCGCTGTCCGCTTCAGTAGCGACAGGCTCCTGCACCTCTTTTTCTGCGGCGTAGTCAATTTCCAGTTTTTCACCTGGAACCTCTGTGGCATCTGCTTCAACTTCGGCCTCTTCGTCGGCTGTTTTTACCGCTGCTTCAGGGTCAGGCTTTTTAGGGCTCTCGCTGGTACTCGCTTCGGTAGCAGCGGGTTTGAGGTTTTTGGCTCCTTTTATTTTGAAAGCGTGATCGACGTATTCGGGGGGCAGGCAAGTAGCTTCGTTACAAGTTTGGTAAACAAACTCAGCTTTTACTTCGAAATCTTTAGTGCTAACTTTTTCAATTACTTGTTTAAAAACCACCGTACCTTCATGGTAGCTAAGGGTTTCTTTAAAGTTAGGGTCGTATTCGGTATGCGGTTTTGGCTCAGTTAAAGGCCCTGCTAATTTATAGTCGCCACTGCTGGTGAAATTAAATTCTGAACCAATTATAAAAGAAGTGTCGGGTGTGTTGATAGAGTAAACGTGCCAGCCCTTATCAAGACTTACAATAGCGCGTAATTCTACTTTATTGTTAGCCAGTTCTTTGGCTTCAAAGCTTAAATCAACAGGTTCTAATATTTGCCCTTGAGCAAGAAAGCCGAGGCTTAGAAATGATAAAATGAGAATTATTGACCTCATAGGGAATAGGGAAATTATAAAGTGCGAACAAAGTAAATGGTTTTGGTCGAATTAGTCACCCTATAACGATGATCAATACGATTGCCAACCAGCCAAACAATATCGTCTCCACTGCAAAGAACATATTGTTCCTTTTTGGCGGGGCCGCTAATTTTAATGTCGTTTAAATAGTCGCTTACTTTTTTGCTTCCTGACAAGCCCAAGGGTTTAAATCGGTCGCCCGCCTGCCATGGGCGCAAAAGTAAGGGAAAGCTTAGTTTGTCGAAATCCAACAAAGCGTCTTGGGAACTTGGAACCTCGGGGTAGTTCTCGGGGGGCAATTTTTGAAATTCTAATTTGGCGCGGCTTTTTGTGTCTATTGAAATTTGGTGCGATTCTAAATCACCAATCTCCTTTTTAGGACTTAAAAAGTAGTGCCCTTCTCGATGACTGAGTATAAAATTCTCACTTTCAAGGCTCTTGCCATTTTCGCTTTGCCAAAGATTTTCTAAGCTGAGATAATCCCAAGGCCCTTTCTCTTCCAGCCAAAATCGCAATAAGCTAGGCCAATAGGCTTTGGAGTGTAAATGCTTGGTATTTAGACTTTCAATGGTTCCGGTTAAGTTTAGATGCGTCTTAAGCATCTCTTGTAAAAGTGCTTCAAAAGCTAAATTTTGTTCTTGCAACAGCGCCAGACTGCGAGTAGCTTTCGCTAAAAGATCCGCTTCAATTTCTTTCCATTGTGGAATTAGTTTCAGGCGGTATTTATTTCGCTGGTATTTTTCACTGGCGTTAGATGCGTCCTCACGCCAGCTTATTTTATGGCTAGTGGTATAGTTTTCTAATTCCTTGCGGGTCAAGCCCAGAAGGGGTCTTACATAGAAATCGCGCTTTTGAGGAATACCTTTCAAGCCTTTTAATCCGCCACTACGGGTAAAATTAATTAGAAAGGTTTCTAAATTATCATCGGCATGATGAGCAGTAAGTACAGCGCTAAATTTATGTTCAGTTTGAAGCTCCTTAAAATAGGAGTAGCGCAATTCACGCGCTGCTTCTTGAATAGAAAGTTTTTTTTCTTGCGCGAATTTTTCGGTATCGCATCTACGCAAGTAAAAGGGAACTTGCTGTTTTAGCGCGAATTCTTCGCAAAATTTGGCATCTCCCTCCGAGGCTTCCCCACGCAATTGAAAATTCACATGCACTAAAGAAAGGGGGTAGCCTAAAGCAATGAGGGCATGACTTAAAACAGTACTGTCTAAGCCGCCACTGAAGGCAATTAATAGGCGATCGTTTTTAGTAAGCCCCAGTTCTTTTAAGGTGACTGCTAGTTTTTCAATCATGGCTCGAGGCGATTACTTTTTCGGCCTTCAGGAGGCATTCTCGGTATTCTTCCTCGGCATTGCAGTGGATGGTTATGGCCCCTCCTACTTTTACTTCTGCTTTTTGTAGTTGGGCGGAATAAAGAATGGAACGGATAATAACATTAAAGTCGGCATCTCCCGTAGGGCTGATGTAACCTACTGAACCCGAGTATAGTCCACGATTAAAGTTTTCATGTTGGTCGATGAGCTGCATGGCGCTAATTTTGGGTGCGCCTGTCATGCTTCCCATCGGGAAGGAGGTTTCCAGAGCATCTATCAGGTCGTACTGCGGGGCCAGTTCCGAACTAATTGTGCTAATCATTTGGTGCACGGCATTGAAGGTATAGAGTCCAAAAAGTTCCTCTACTTTAACAGAGGCTTTGGCGGCGGTGCGACTGAGGTCGTTACGCACGAGGTCAACAATCATTACGTTTTCGGCACGCTCTTTTTCGGAAGCAAGTAGTCCTTGTTTACGCGCTTCATCTTCTTTTTTAGACTTGGCGCGTGGGGCGGTACCTTTAATAGGTTGCGAGATTAATTTCGATCCTTTTTTTTGCAAATACCTTTCGGGAGAAAAGCATAAAAGATAGCGATCGCCCCAGCGATAAAAGCTAGTAAAAGGGGCCTTGTGTTTTTGGTTTAACTCTAAAAAGAGGGCTAAGGGATCTATTTCTTCTTGGGCATACCAAGCCTGGCAAAAGTTGATTTCGTAAATGTTTCCCGCTTGCAGTTCGTCTTTTAAGGCCGCAATGTGTTTTAGGTACTGCTCTTTACTTAAGCTCGCTTCAAATTTAGGATGAGTAGAGTAAGACGGTATCGTATCGATAGAAAGCGCTGCTTTTAATTGCTCGGCATTTTGATATAAATAAGACTGGCAAATTACGCTATCCTCTTGGGCGATAATTAATGTTTGGGGTACAAAAAAGGCTAAGTGAGGCCAGTTTAAGGCGTCACTATTGCGACTGTGCAAGTTTTCAATTTCATCTTTTAAAGGATAGGCTAAGTGCCCTAAAAGCCAATCTTGTTGTTCTTCTTTAAAAGCGCGAAGCTTAGTAAAGGAGTTTTCAGAACTTTCGAGGACGGCTTTGCTTCCCCAACCTAATAACCAGTTAAATTGACTGTATTTATTCTGGTAGCCATTAGAGTCTAAAAATTGGCACTGCTCAGATTTTACGGCTAACTGCAAAAGTTGGTCTTGTTGGAAAACATCTTTCGCAAGAGGAAAAGTATAGCATGTTGTCATTAACTCAAGTACTCTTTAAGATACACTTTCTTTAAAAGATTTTGGATAATTTTTAGGTTGATGGGTTTAGTAATATAATCATCCATACCATCTTCCATAAATTTTTCACGGTCACCCTCCATGGCATTGGCCGTCATAGCAATAATTACCGGCCTTTTGTTACCGTACTTTTCTCTAACCGCTTTAGTGGCCTCGCGGCCATCCATTTCGGGCATTTGAATATCCATAAAAATGAGGTCGTAACTTTGGCGCTCTAAAGCGGAGAGAACCTCTAGTCCATTGGCGGCAATGTCGGTATTATAACCCATTTTCTGTAGGGTTAAAGTGGCTAGCTTCTGATTTATAGCATTATCTTCTGCTAGTAAAATTCGCAGGGGATAGTTTTCGCCCAAATCGGAAAGCAATACTTCGCGTTTCTCGTGGAAATCTTCCTGCTTAATTTTCGAATCACTAAAAATTTGATGCATACTGCTCAAAAGTTGCGAATGCTTAATGGGCTTAGGGAAGTAAAAACTAAACAGCTCTTCTCTCTCTTTTTTACTCAGGTCTGGGTAGGCCGAGCTTAGTATTATTATTGGTAGATTAGGTTTGGCTACTTTCAGTTTACGGGATAGTTCCACGCCATCGAGAAGGGGCATTTCAAAGTCTACCACTACTAATTCAAAATTTTGTTTCAGGGCCGTTTTTAAACCTATTCTGGGATCACTTTCTTGGAAAACGTTAATACCCCAATTTTTAAATTGCCCGGCTAGAACCCTTAAGTTGGTGTGGTTGTCGTCAATTATTAAGGCATTACGATTGCGCACAGAGTTAAGCATTTGCGATAACTCTTTGTCTTTTTGATTGCGAGCTCTAGTGGCACTGATGGTGAAGTGGAAGGTAGAGCCCTGCCCGGGCTTACTCTCTACCCAAATATCTCCCCCCATTAAGCTGGTTAACCTTTGTGAAATGGCCAATCCTAAACCCGTTCCGCCGTATTTACGGGTAGTGGAAGAGTCGGCTTGGCTAAAGGCTTTAAAAAGTTTCTTTTGTTGATCTGCACTCATACCAATACCCGTATCGCGCACTGAAAAATGAATGAGGAGTTCTTCGTTTTCTTGTTCTTCTAGAACGGCTCTTACCTCAATTTCACCGCCTTCGGTAAATTTAATGGCATTGGAAATAAGGTTTAGTAATATCTGACGCAAACGCGTAATATCACCTTCAATATAATTTGGAATATTAGCACTGATGGAATAAGTAAGTTCGAGATCTTTCTCGGTTATTCTGTTGGCTAGTAATTCAATCGCTTCTTCTACGCATTGTTCCAATGAGAAAGGATATACTTCCAAACTCATGTTGCCCGCTTCAATTTTACTAAAGTCTAGGATATCGTTAATAATGGATAAAAGCGTATCTCCCGAAAGGCGAATGGTATTTACATAATCGAGTTGCTCTTTGTCTAACTCAGTTTGTAACAGCAAGGAAGTCATGCCAATTACTCCATTCATAGGAGTGCGAATTTCATGGCTCATGGTCGCTAAGAATTCACTTTTGGCCCTTGCGGCAACTTCGGCCGAATTTTTCGCTTCAATTAAGGCTTCCCTAGATAGGTTGGCTTCAATTTCCGCTCCTAACCAGCGCGACATTAACCGTAAGAGGTCAAGGTCGTTTTCGGTAAAGGGGTAGGGCGATTCCTCGGGTCCGTTAAAATTAAGGGTCCCGTAAATCTCATTTCCTACATAAATGGCTGTGCCGATATAGCTTTTAATGACAAAGCTATTATTATGAATAATATGAATGGGTGCATTTTTTAAATTACTAAAACAGATGGGCTCTCCTTTTTTAATGATCTTTTCTGAAAGAGTGCCAGTTAGGGGAAGATTTAAAAGTTTAGAAGGAAGCAGGTTTCCTTCCGAATACCTATCGATGGCCTCGTAACGTCCTTCATTGAGGAAGGCCTTGGCCAAAATACCGTTGGGTAGTTTAAATCGTTGGGTTCCTAATTCGAGGAAAAGCCTTACTTTTTCTTTAAAGCTGAGGCTATTATTAGCCGAAATAGAGTAGAGCTTGCGAATCGCCTCCTCGTTTACGCGTAAATTTCGTTCGGCATTGCGTTTTTCTGTAACATCAATTAAAGTCCAAACTACCCCACGGGCAAAATTATGTCCACCGAATTCGATAATGCGTTTTTCGCCGTTTTTCCGATAAACAGGAAAAAGGAATCCATTTATTTCTTTCTGGGAGAGAAAGGCTTGATATTGCTCATAAGTTTGATTTGAGGTATTGCGGTAAATCTTTTCAAAGAATTTATCGGTGGTATCCAATTCTTCTGGTTGATAGCCTAAAATTTTACTAGTTGCATTGTTGATGCGCAATTTATCTTCCTGCACCAAAATTGCTCCTACAGGAAGATTATCGATTACACCTAGGAGTTCATTTTCACTTTCTTCTAGGCGCCTGCGTGCCAGTTCAAGTTCTTTTAAGCGGTGGGTTAACTCATTTTCGTTAGATGCCAAGGCAGTGCGCTGCCGCTGTAGTTCGGTGCTATATTCTTGCTCGTCTTCTAATAATTGTTTTAATTTTTTACCTGCTTCCCTCTCAGCTTTTAAGCTGCGCATTTTTTCCTCATGCTCTTTACGATGCTGCTGAAAAATAGGAAGGAAAAAGATAAGCGAAAGTATTACAAAAGTGAGCGATAAGATAATGAAAGCAATGCTGCTTAATTTCTCAGCCCGATCGGACTTATTGCTCTCATCTAAGCGATAGAGAACGACAACTTGTTCTAAATATTCGAGAACAAGATCGCTTTCATTTAGGATCTCTACCGCACAATCTTTGGCTTCATTACTATTTATTTCGCCCTTGCAGTAGCTTAAAATCTTATCAGCCTTGGAGATGTAGTTTTTGCGAAGCTCACTTTTCTTGGCATGCAGTGAATCAACTTTTCCCTTTATATCGTTAGATACTAAATTGTAAATCTCAGGCTCTAATAAGGCAAGATGTTGCTGGTTAAAGCTTTCAACGCTACTTTTTAAATCGTTGCAATGATTCTGTAATTGAGCAGCTTGGGTGTATTCAGTAATGTTAAGGGCTTCTTTGCTAATTCGCTGCGATAGCATTATTTGTCTACCCGCTAAATCGAGTCGGATAGCATCTTTAGCACGAACTGCATCGGCCTGCTCTAGAAAAATGTAAAAGATAAAACTGAGAAATATTATCAGTAATATGTAGCTTAAATAAGCCCATTTCAAATTGCGCATGCCTAGAAATATTCGACCCTAAGCTACAATATTTATAGCTTGTTCTTTAAACTAAGAAAGGCGAGACTAGCTAGTCTCGCCTTTACGATAGATATTACACGTGTAAAGCGCGATTATCGGTCGCCGCTAATGCCGCTTCTTTAATCGCTTCGGCAAAAGTAGGATGGGCGTGACTCATGCGAGCGATATCCTCCGCTGAGGCGCGGTATTCCATGGCCACTACACCTTCTGCAATTAGATCAGCGGCTCTAGGCCCGATCATATGGAAGCCTAAAATTTCGTCTGTGTTTTTATCAGAAATAATTTTTACTAAACCGTCGGTATCGCCACTAGCACGGGCACGACCTAGTGCGCGGAAAGGAAAAGAGCCCACTTTGTAGCTAATGCCAGCCTCCTTAATTTGCTCTTCCGTTCGCCCTACACTGGCAACTTCTGGCCAAGTGTAAACTACACCTGGAATAAGATTATAGTCGATATGTGGTTTTTGTCCCGCCATGGTTTCCGCTACAAAAACACCTTCTTCTTCGGCTTTATGAGCTAACATGGCTCCTTTGATTACATCACCAATAGCGAAAATATGCTCTTTACTGGTTTGTAATTTTTCATTCACTTCCACCTTACCACGATTGTCGGTTTTAATGCCAACATTTTCTAATCCTAGGCCAGCGGTATATGCGCTTCTGCCTACCGCAACTAAACAATAGTCGCCTTCGAACTTCACTTCTTGGTCTTTTTTATCGGTAGCGCTCACGCTTACTTTTTTGCCATCGCTGCTAACTTCGGTTACTTTGTGACTAAAATTGAACTTAATACCTAGTTTTTTTAAAGACTTGGTAATTTCTTTACTCATCGCGCTGTCATACCCGGGAATCGCTTTGTCGAGATATTCGATTACCGTCACTTCGGAACCAAGACGAGCATAAACGCTTCCTAACTCTAAACCAATAACACCTGCGCCAATAACAATCATTTGCTTCGGCACTTCCTTAAGGTTTAAAGCTTCGGTGCTGCTGATAATTCGTTCTTTATCGAATTTAGCGAAAGGTAATTCTGTGGGCTTGCTGCCCGTGGCAATAATTACTTTGTCGGCCGATATTTTGGTTTCTTCTGTTTCCTTTTTGATGGCGATGGTATGATCATCTACAAAAGACCCAAAGCCCTCGAAAACGGTGATCTTATTTTTCTTCATCAAAAACTGGATACCTTCAGTAGTTTGACTAACCACAGAATTTTTGCGGCTAATCATTTGCGCCAAATTAACTTTGGGAGTATCGATATCGATACCGTGATCAGCAAATGAATGCATGGCATTATGAAAATGCTCGCTACTGTCTAAAAGTGCTTTGGATGGAATGCATCCCACATTTAAACAGGTGCCACCAAGGGTGCGGTATTTTTCAATCAAGGCTGTTTTCATGCCCAGTTGTGCGCATCTAATTGCGGCTACATATCCTCCCGGTCCTGATCCTATGATTGCTACGTCAAATTTATCCATTATAGAGATTGATGAGTTTTATTTAATCCCACAAAATTAAGCAATTGTAGAAGAGTAATTGCTTAAAAATGTATTTTCTAATGAAGTGATAACCTCGCTCAAATTGGTCAAAATTTCTCGATGCTAATCACTAATTATTTGGGATATAAGTTTCAGGCGTAAGCAAGGTATTTCTAAATTCGCAGGATGGTAACTAAGGAGCAAGTACAAGAGCTTTCGCAAAGAGTAGAGTCGTTAAAGGATTATCTACAAATTGAGCAAAAGGAAATTCAAATCATTAATGAAGAAGAGAAGACCGCGGTAGCTGAATTTTGGGAAGACCAAAAAACGGCGCAGCAGGTAATGAAGAAGATTCGGGGTTTAAAATTTTGGGTAGAGTCTTTTAATGATTTAAAGGATTCCGTAGATGAGCTTAACTTAGGATTAGAGTTTTTGGAGCTGGGCGAGATTAGTGAGGAGGAAATGGCCGAGATGCGATCGAAAGCGATTAAAACCTTAGAATCTCTAGAGTTTCGCAATATGCTCTCGGGTGAGGAAGATCAACTTAGTGCGGTTCTGCAAATTACAGCGGGCGCCGGTGGTACCGAAAGCTGCGACTGGGCTAGTATGTTAATGCGCATGTACCTGCGTTATGCCGAAAGACAGGGTTATAAGGTAAGCGAACTTAATTACCAAGAAGGCGATGTTGCCGGGGTGAAAACGGTGACCCTAGAGATTGAAGGCGATTATGCTTTCGGCTACCTAAAAGGAGAAAATGGCGTGCATCGCTTGGTGCGGATCTCGCCCTTCGATAGTAATGCAAAGCGCCATACTTCTTTTGCATCAGTTTATGTTTACCCCTTGGTAGATGATTCCATCGAAATTGATATTAGTCCTGCCGATATAGAATGGGATACTTTCCGTTCGGGTGGAGCTGGAGGCCAAAACGTAAACAAGGTGGAAACGGGCGTGCGCTTACGTCACGCTCCCTCAGGAATTGTGATCGAAAATACCGAAAGTCGCTCGCAACTTCAAAATAAAGAAAAGGCTTTGCAATTGTTAAAGTCTCAGCTTTATGAAATTGAGATTGAAGCGAAAAATCAGGCCCGCGCTGAAATTGAAGCAGGTAAAAAGAAAATTGAGTGGGGAAGCCAAATTCGTAACTATGTGCTTCATCCTTACAAGTTAATTAAGGACGTGCGCACCGCCCATGAGACTTCAAATGTTGATCAGGTTTTAGATGGTGATCTTGATGCCTTTATCAAGTCGTATTTAATGAGTAAAGGTCAAAGCCAAGATTTGCAGGATAGCTGATAGGCTCCCTTAACTGCCATAATTTATCTTAGCTTAATCGATAGTTTGAAATCTCGGCTTACTACCTTACATTCGAGCAATCGATTTAAAATTTTGAGCCTAAAAAAGATTCTTCCTCTTATCTTGTTCTGCCTAAGCTTTTCTGCCAAAGCTCAGCACATGGCCTTTGTAGAAAACGAAGGACAATGGCAAGGCGATTTCGATTATTTACTGCGCAATGGTAGCGACTTCCTTTTCTTTAAAGCGGATGAGGTTAGGGTGCAGTTACTCGAAAAGCATAGCGCAGGTGAAGAAATTCATCATCATCAGAATTCTGGGGAAGTACTGCAGGGCCACGTATACAGCATGCAATGGCTCGGTGTTAACCAAGAGGCAAAAGTTACGCGTACTATTCTTGAAGGAGCACCCTATTTAAATTATCTCAAAGGAAAAAATCCCGACCATTGGAAGTCAGGCTTGCGGCAATATCAGGAAATTGTTTACCATAATATTTATCCTAATATCGACCTCCGCTACTATCTCAGCCCCGCGGGAGTTTATAAATACGATTTCATAGTTCGGCCAGGCGGAAATCCCAATGATATTTCTTGGCAATTTAAAGGAGTAGAGCGCTATGGTTTGGCAGGTGCAGATTTGGCGCTAATCACTAGCGTTAAAAATGTGGTGTATACCGCTCCGCTAGCGTTTCAGGGAAGCGATAGAATAGCAGCGGCTTTTAAACAGCAAGGCGATATTTTCACTTACGCTGTGGCGGAATACGATCTCGACCGTGAATTGGTTATCGATCCTACTTTGGTTTTTAGCACCTACAGTGCCAGTACAGACGATAACTTTGGTTTTACAGCTACTTTTGGTGAAGATGGCTCGGGCTACAATGCTGGGATTAATTACATCTATGGCAATATCAATCGCGGCTTTCCTACTACCTTGGGTGCTTTTCAAGATTCGTCTAATGGTGGTGTCGTAGATGGTGTAGTGGCGAAATATACCGCCGATGGTAGTCAGCAAATTTATGCAACCTTTTTAGGGGGCTCTCAAAACGATGTGCCTTTTAGTTTGCTGGAAGGCCCCAATAAATCGTTAATAATTTTAGGGGTAACGGGCTCCACTAATTTTCCCGTTACCGCCAATGCCTACGACACCTCTTTTAGTGCAGGTGTATCCAGCGCATTAAGCATCGGGGGCTCTTTAAACTTCCCTTTATCCAGCGATATTTTCATTAGTATTTTAGATAGTACGGGTGGGAGTTTACTAGGTTCTACTTTTTTAGGTGATACTGCTATGGATGGCGTGAACGATCGCCTTGAATTTAATTATGGTGATGCGGCGCGCGGCGATTTGAGTATCGATTCTTTGGGGAATATTTTAGGGGTCTCCTACACCTTTTCGCCTAATATCCCCATTGGTTCTGCCTTTAGTAGTTCTTATCAAGGTGAGCAAGACGGAATGGTGTTCTCGTTTAATAGCGATTTAAGCCAACTAAATTGGAACAAAATAATTGGTGGTAACAGTAATGATGCAGTTTTTTCATTGCGTTTTAGTCCTGCCAATCGCCTTTTTATAACCGGTGCTACGGAGAGCACTAACTTATCCTATCCTAGTACAGGGGTTTATCAGGATAGTGCCAATGGTAAGGTCGATGGCTTTCTCGCTGAACTTAATCCGGCCAACGGCGAGGTGCTAAATTTCACTTTTACGGGCACCAGCGAGCACGATGTTTCTTATTTCTTAGATATCGATCAAAAGGAGAAGATTACTCTGTTCGGGCAAACCCGTGGCGCTTGGCCGCAAGTTGGAGATAGCTTGTGGGGGCAGCCGGGGAGCGCTCAATTTCTGCAACAATTTAGCCCCGATTTGCAATTAAATTTATCGACCACCTTTGGCGTTGGAACGACCTTGGCGACCAATATTTCTCCTACTGCTTTGATGGTAAGTGAGTGCGGTGATGTCTTTCTTTCGGGTTGGGGTGCTGGTTATGGTTCGCGTCGTGGCGCGATGGCCATTCCTAGAAACATGCCGCTAACCCAAGATGCCTGGCGTGACACAACCGATTTCGGCGACTTTTATTTTCTTCGCTTGGATGCTTCTTGGAAACGATTAGAGTACGCAACTTACTTTGGGCAGTTTGGGAATGGTCCCGATCACGTAGATGGCGGTAGTAGTCGCTTCCGCAAAGATGGGTCTATCTTCCAAGCGGTTTGTTCTTGCGGAACCGATAGCAGTGGTTTCCCTACTACGGTTAATGCTTATGCTCCCAAAAAGATGAATCGTAATTGCAATATGGCCATCTTTCGTTTCGATATGGAAGCGGATTCTATCGATGCAAATGTTAAAGTTGCCACTGGTTATGCCGATACGGTTTGCTTTCCTAGCCAAGTGAAATTTGATGATTTTAGTTTTAATGCCGATTGGGTATTAGTGCAAAGTCCCAATGGAATTCTTGATACCCTTCGCAATCAGTTATTTAACATTGTGGACAGTGGTTTAAATCGCTATACCTTTTATGCCCTCGATACTAATTGCTTTTTAATGGATAGCAGTTTTATTGACATCTTCTCTTTTGGTAGAGAGGTGCAAGCTGATTTTAGTTTCGATTATGATAGTTGTAATCAAAGTGCTTTGGTTAATTTTCAAAATCAATCGCAGGGTGCCGCTCAATATCGTTGGTTTTTTGGCGACGGTGATAGCGCTATATCTACTAATCCTAGTCATACTTATAGTCCCGGCGATTATGATATCCAATTGATTGCCATCGACCCAATCTGCGGAAGCACCGACACGATTCGTAAAAGTATTAGTATCGTACAGTCTAACTTATTTTTAGAAATGACCAGCGATTTTCGTCCCTGCGATTTAAGTTACCCTTTAAGTTTACGCTTGGCGCAGAATGGTTTCCATCGGTTTGAGTGGTATTTAAATGGACAGCGGCTCAATGAAAGCGCAGATAGTTTGATCTTGAATTTAAATAGTGGGGGTTTGTACGAAATTCGCCTTGTGGCGACCGACACCATTTGTAATTTGGTTTTAGAAAGGGAGGAAAGCGCTTTTATTTTTGATGAAGGTTTTAACCTAGAGCTGCCTAATATATTCAGTCCCAATGGCGATGGCTTAAATGATTTCTACGGCGCTTTAGCAGATGAGCTGTCACTGGATTTTGTGGAGAATTCAAGCCTTGAAATTCGCGATAGGAACGGAATTCTAGTTTTCTCGGGCGATGGCCTAGAAAATCTTTGGGATGGGAAGTTTAATAATTTAGAAATGGCAAGTGGTGTTTACTTCTATCTCTTCAATTATCAAGATATTTGCGGCAACATTAAGGATGCTAAAGGATTTTTACATCTTCAACGATAAATAATATTATGCGCTATTTTCACAATCCACGCTGCCAAAAAAGTAGAGAAGGCCTACAATTATTAGAAGAAAAAGGTCTTCACCCCGAAGTGGTGCTTTATATGACCGAGCCCCTAAGCCCCATAGAATTGGAAGATATTTTAGTTAAACTCGATATCGATGCGGAAGACTTAATTCGCAGCAAAGAGTCGGTTTGGAAAGAGGAGTTTAAGGATAAAGAATTAAGTGAAGATGAACTGGTTCTCGCCATGATTGAGTATCCTCAACTAATGGAGCGCCCTATTTTAGTGAATGGCGATAAAGCAGCCATCGGTCGTCCCCCCGAAAACTTATTGGAAATCCTTTAGTCGAAAGGCTCATTGATGCCGTAAATACGATTGTTTCCCTCCATTAACCTGAGGGAAGCTTTGGTAATACGAATTTTTTTTCCTCGCGTTTCCAAAAAGCTACGCGCTTCAATTTGTGTTGCCTCGCCCCATTCGGTAGGTATCACTTGGGCGTGAAAAACGGTGAAGCTGGTATCAGATTGGAAGTCGGCGAGTGACTGATTGGACCAGTGAATTAATTCATCATTGGCGAAAAAGGCAATGATAAGTTGCGCCTGAGTTTCTGCTTGTGCTAAGTCAACGTCGAATTGGCTAAGTATAAAATCTTGCTTGCCTCTCAAATCATTTTTTTCTAGGGCAAGCTTAATTTGGCCACAGTATTCTTTTTCGCTAGTGCAGATGCCAATTCCGAAGAGCGCCGTTTCTTGAAGGCTATTTTCACGAAGTTCCGATTTTCGCGAAAAGTGTTCTAGACTAAAACCTAAATGATCTTCCTTGCGCATCAGGCGAAAGCCATAACTTTCTATTAAACTTCCTAAAAACAAAGGAGCGGTATGGTCACTCGCCAGCACTATTTCTTTAGAGGGAACATCTTGCAGGTATTTTATTAGCTCCTGTGGATTTTGATAATGGTAGTTTTCCGCACTTTCATAAGCGTCAAGTTGGGCGTAAAAGTCCCATTTTTCTTTATCCAATTTTAAGATTAAGGCCGAATCATCCAAACCTTGCTCGCTAAGGTATTCGCGGGGATATTTAAAGGTGCTTTGATAAGTTAAAGGATAATGTTGCCTATCTGCGTAAAGCGAATAAATACCGCTAGACAAAATTAGCAGAAGGGATAGCCAGTGCAAACGCATCTGCCGAAGAGCAAAAAGAGAAAGCAATAAAAGAGGCGCCGCGAAAATGAGGGTAGAATATTGGATGACCGGATTTACGGCGCGTGAGTAAATGAAACCAATTAAAAAAGTAGCGCCGAACCATATAATGCCTTGCCAATGCAAAGGCTTTTTAATCTTCCAAGGTGGAAGTGCGAGTGCGATGAGAACTGCGGCTGTAAAGAGGTATGAGAAGTGGAATAGATAAGCGCCGTATTCTAAAATAAAGGTATTACTTGGCTTGCCCAACCAAGAGCCTACGCCGCCTAGAGAAAGTTGATGGAAGAAAATGCCAAGATGCGGTAGGTAGAGTAAAAAGGTGAGCAAGCCACAGAATACCCACTGCACTAGCGAGCGGCCGCGGGCGATAAAGAGGGCGTGTGCACCCATTATCGCTACTACTAGTAATGCAAATTGATGGGTATAGGCAGCGCCCGCCGCCGC
Source organism: Bacteroidota bacterium (assembly GCA_003045865.1). Lineage (GTDB taxonomy): Bacteria > Bacteroidota > Bacteroidia > Flavobacteriales > Schleiferiaceae > Croceimicrobium. The sequence goes on from PZPB01000002.1 coordinate 28,260, forward strand.
AAAAGCAAAGCCGATTAAGTATTTAAAATGGGCCTCCTGATAAAAGTAACGCATCCAAAACCAAGCACTTAATAAGCAGAAAAACAGGCCCACTTCGTAGGGGCGAATAATTTGACCATAATAAATAAAGTACTGACTAACCGCCATTATCGCCCCAGTGTAAATACCGGCCTCCACCTGGTTAATTGTTTTTGCAATGGCGAAAACCAGCAGTATAGAAGCGAGGGCGAGCAGGCTGAAGGGAAGTTTAAGTCCCCACTGGCTGTAGTTTACCAGGGGAGCGTAGTAGTAAAGAAAAGTTTGCACCCCAGCGGGATGACCTTCTATAAGAACACCTTTTTCAATCAGTTCGCTGAAGTTCGAAAACTCCGTTCTATGCAATGCGCTTAGTTCATCATGCGTAAACTGCAACTGCGGGTATTGCCAAAAAATAGTGCAAGCCGCCACCACCAGGATAAGAGCTTGCGCGATATTATTTTGAGGGAGACTAAGCTTCTTCATTTAAGAGATGAATTAAAAAGGCGTATTCCATTGCGGTTTCGCGCAGTGCTTCAAAACGACCGCTCGCTCCGCCGTGCCCCGTCTCCATATTGGTATAAAGTAAAAGCGGATTAGTGTCTGTTTTGGTTTCGCGCAATTTCGCGCACCACTTAGCGGGTTCCCAGTATTGTACCTGCGAATCGTGTAAGCCGGTGGTTATTAATAATGCGGGATAGTCTTGGGCCTTTACATTATCGTATGGCGAATAGGATTTCATGTATTGATAGTACTCCTCATTATTGGGATTCCCCCATTCGTCGTACTCGCCGGTAGTTAAAGGAATGCTTTCGTCGAGCATGGTGGTTACCACATCAACAAAAGGCACTGCCGCAATCATGGCGTGGAAAAGTTCAGGTTTGAGATTTATTACCGCACCAATAAGCAGTCCGCCCGCGCTACCGCCTAATCCGCTAAGCAATTTAGGACTCGTATATTTTTCTTTGATTAGGTGTTCTGCACAAGCGATATAATCGTAAAAAGTATTGCGCTTTTTAAGCATTTTACCGTCTTCATACCATTTGCGCCCGAGATACTGTCCGCCGCGTACGTGGGCAATTACAAAGATAAATCCTCGGTCTAATAAGCTTAATCGTGTGGAAGAGAAGTTGGGTTCAATAGTATGACCATAGGAACCGTAGGCGTAAAGCAAGGTTTTTTGAGGCTGTCCTTTTTTAAAGCAATCTTTACGATAAACTAGTGACATAGGGATTTTGGTTCCATCATGTCCATCGGCCCAAATACGTTCTGATTGATAGAGGTTTTCCTCGTAGCCACCCACAACTTCTTGTTGTTTTAATAGCTGCTTTTCTTGGGTTGCCATATTTATCTCCATCACCGAATTAGGGCTCGTAAGAGATGAGTAGGAATAGCGCAGATTTTCACTGTCAAAATCGGGATTAATGCCACAGCCCGCAGTATAAGTTTCACTGCCAAAATCCATGTAATAGTCGAGGCTTCCATCCCAACGTTTCACGCGTATTTTAGTAAGACCTTCTTTGCGCTCTTCAATTACGAGGTAATTTCTAAAGAGTTCAATGCCTTCTAAAAATATCTCTTCGCGGTGGGGAATCACTTCTTCCCAGTTTTCGCAAAGACTTTTGTAAATGGGGCAACGCATTAATTTAAAATTATCAGCCTGCTGGTAATTAGTGCGGATATACCAATACTCCCCAAAATGAGCCACCATGTATTCTAGGTCTTGCTTGCGGGGCTGAATAATGCTGAAATCGCTCTCTGGCTGATCCGATTTTATAAAGCGGAATTCGTTCGATAATGTGCTATACGATCCTATTAAAATAAAGTCTTCGCTTTTGGATTTATAAACGCTACAAACAAAGGTTGAGTCTTCTTCATGGAAAATTTCAAGATCTTCAAAGGGGCCTTCGGTTTTACTGCCGAAGTGGTGGCGAAAAACTTTATTGGGTCTTAAAGTTTCATCTTTAGTGGTATAAAAAACGTAAGTGCTATCGGCCGACCAGGTGCAAGAACCGGTAGTTTCTTTAATTTCTCGTGTTAAAATCTCGCCAGTTTCTAAGTTTTTAAAGTGGATAGTATAAATGCGACGACTCACAGTATCTACTCCATAAGCTAACCACTGATTATTGGGGCTAATGCTTAAGCCGCCAATTTGATAAAAACTGTGCTTAGCTGCTTCAATATTTGCGTCAATAAGAATTTCTTCTTCGCCTTTTAAGCTGCCTTTTTTACGACAGTAGAGTGGATGTTCTTGTCCTTTATTGTAACGGATATAGTACCAATAGCCGTGTTTTTGATAAGGTACAGATTGGTCATCTTCCTTAATGCGACCTTTAATTTCTTGAAATAAGGTTTCCTGTAAATCCTCTGTAACCTGCATAAAATCTTTATGGTAGGCGTTTTCTTCTTCTAGGTAGGCAATGGTTTCTGCCTTTTCTTTATCTCTTAACCAATAGTAATTATCCTCGCGTTCATCGCCATGGGTAAGTAGTGGATGAGGTATTTTTTCCGCCTGAGGAGCTTTGCTTTTTAGTGAAGACATCGTTGTATTTAAATTTCGGCAAAACTACAGAGAAGGAAATACTTAAGGCGCATAATTACTTATATTGCGCAGAAAGATTAAAACAACCGATTATGACATATACGAAAGGAATGCTGCGCGATGATGCTTTAGCAGGTAAGGTGATTGTAATTACTGGCGGCGGCACCGGTTTAGGTCGCGCCATGGGCGAATATTTTTTAGAGCTTGGAGCCAAATTGGCTATCTGTGGCAGGCGAGAAGCAGTTTTGGCGAAAGCGGCCGAAGAAATGATGGCAGCCAAAGGTGGTGAAGTATTTTACAAGACTTGTGATGTTCGCAAGTACGAGGAGGTAGAAGCTTTTCGCGATGCGGTTTTGGAAAAATACTCGCAGGTAGATGTGCTATTGAATAATGCGGCGGGTAATTTTATTAGCCCCACAGAGCGTTTATCGCCGGGAGCTTTCGATGCCGTTATTGATATCGTTTTGAAGGGAACTAAAAACTGCACCCTTGCTTTTGGAAAAGATTGGATAAGCAAAGAACAAAGAGATAAAGTGGTATTAAATATAACAACTACTTACGCCAATACGGGCTCTGCCTTTGTAGTGCCCTCCGCTATGGCTAAGGCAGGAGTTTCTGCGATGACTAGATCTTTAGCGGTAGAATGGGCGCGCTATGGAATTCGTTTTAATGCTATCGCTCCAGGGCCATTTCCAACAGAAGGAGCTTGGAGTCGTTTGATGCCCGGTGATATTCCTGATATGTTAAAAGTGGAAAATCAAATTCCGTTAAAAAGAGCGGGGAACCTGCAAGAACTAGCTAATTTAGCCGCCTATTTGGTAAGTGATTTTGCCCCTTATATGAACGGTGAAATTGTAACTATTGACGGTGGCGAGTGGTTGCTTGGCGCTGGCGAGTTAAACTTTTTGCAAGCTGTTCCAGATGAAATGTGGGATTGGATTGGTGAAGCTACTCGCAAAGGAAAATAGAATGAAAAGTCTACAAAAAATAGGACCTATGATGCTTTTGCTCGTAGGTCTTTTTTCTTGCCAAAAATACGGTGCCCAAGAAAACTTCGATTGGCAAGGCCATCGAGGTGCAAGAGGAGAAGCTCCAGAAAATACCATTCCAGCCATGTTGCGAGCCATGCAGGAAGGGGTAAATACTTTAGAAATGGATGTTGTGGTAAGCAGAGATTCGATTCTTATACTTTCGCATGAGCCTTATTTTAATGAGACCATTTGTCTTTTTAGTGAGCAGGATAGTATGGAAAATAACATCTTTCACTTAAACTGGGAGCAGATCAAAAAAATTGACTGCGGTTCTAAACGCAATCCAAATTTCCCAGGGCAAGAAAGTGAATCGGTGGGTAAGCCACGTTTAATTGACGTCCTCAGTGCGGTTGAAGAAGCGGCTTTAAATTTAAATAGAAACAGTCCCAAATTTAATATTGAGATAAAATCTAGGCCAGAATGGGAAGGCGAGTTTCATCCAGATCATAAGGTCTACGCTCAGTTACTGCTAGATTTTATTAAAGAATTAGAATTAGAGGAAAGGGTGAGTATCCAAAGTTTTGATCCGCGGGTATTGCAGTATATTCATCAAAGTGACCCAGAGATAAAGTTGGTTTACCTTACGGAAGATGCCGAAAAAATCCCAAGTGAGCAGATTAAGGAATTGGGTTTTTACCCAGATGTGTACAGCTGCTATTACCCGCTATTAAAGGAGCATCATCTTAGGCAACTGCAAAGCCAAGGAATAGATGTGATTCCCTGGACTGTAAATGAAATTGAAGAAGCCAAGCGTTTAATGGATATGGGGGTAAATGGTATTATTACCGATTATCCCGCTAAACTTATCGGCGCCTTAGGCTCTTTAGATAAGTCTCAAACTGATTAGCCCTATCGATATCGCCCATGCTTTTGCAAACCTTTATGGTTAATTGATAAACGTCTTTAGCTTTTTCTCTATCGAAATGATTGGCAATCCAAAGTAGAAGTAAAGACTCGGCTGCTTTAAGAACAGTAGCATCTTTGTTTTCAGAGAGCAGATGGGCTTGAGTGATAAGCGCTTTCTCTTGTTCTTCTTTAGGTACTAGCTTGTAGTTTTTGTAAAAGTCTAAATGGGTTTCGTCGTTCCAAGCGCTGCGGTTGTACCAGTTTGTGCTCATTTTTTCAAACGTGCTAAGCCTTCCATGGCCGGTTTATACATAGGCAGTTGTTCAAGAGATTTGCGGTAGTCTTTTTCAGCGTTTATAACATCTCCCATCATTTCAAAGCTATAAGCTCTGCCGTAAAAGGCTTTATAATTGTTTCTAGGCTGAGCCTTTATGGCCTGTGAAAAATAGTTTCGGGCGTCGCCGTATTCTTTTAAATCGATAAATATTACTCCTAAATTATAATAGCTATCGCTCATATTAGGATCTATTTGCGTGGACTTGGTATAAGCTTCTATTGCTTTATTAATTTCGTTTTGTGACCGATAGTAAACACCCAATTTATAGTAGATGTCGGGACGGTTTTGATCGATGTCTAAAATGCGCTTATAGTAGTAGGGCGCTAAAGTATCGCCCATCGCTGCGAGGCTAACGCCCATCATGTCAAGGGCTTCGAAATAATCCTGTTTTAGCTCAATGGCCTTTTGAAAGTAATTAAGTGCAAGCGCAGTATCTTGTTTGAAATTGCGAATTACGATGCCCTTATAAAAATAGGCGGGAGCATTATATTCATCAATCTTTAAAACTTCATCTAGATATCGTAAGGCCTTTTCGTGCTCATTAATACTCGCGTACATCTGGCCGAGTTTTAAACGGCAGTCAATGGCTTTAGGATCAACCTTGGCGCAAAGCTCCCAAGAGTTTTTGGCGGCTCTACTCTGATTCTTTAGCATTTGAATATCCCCCATCAAAACCAACATCTCTGGGTTTAGCGAGTCAATTTCTTTTAGTCTTTGTAAATCAAAAATGGCTTGGCGCTGATCTCCTTGATTATAATTTATTCTTGCGCGCATTAATAGGCCCCGAACATTATTAGGCTCAGCTTTTAAAATAATATTGAGAGAATCTTCGGGGTTCACCTTGCTGATGGCTTTTGTTTGACTACTGTCGCGGATTTTAGATAGCTTGCTTTCATCTGTGGCTTCAGTGCCCGGATTGCTGCAGGCTAGAGCGAATAATGCAAGAACAAGAAGGCTAAGCGCTTTTTTCATAGATGAAATTATGATCAAATATAGGGGTATAAAAAAACCAGAGTGAGGAATCACTCTGGTTTTGCAAAATCTTAACTATTTATTGCAGTAACAATTTTAGCTTCTATTTCGTCGGATAATTCGGGGTTGTCTTCCAGTAATTGTCTTACTGCGTCACGACCCTGACCTAATTTAGTGTCGCCATAACTAAACCAGCTACCAGCTTTTTTAATAATTTCTTTCTCTACACCAAGGTCAATAATTTCTCCTACTTTAGAAATACCTCGTCCGTAAACAATATCAAATTCAGCTTGACGGAAAGGCGGCGCTACTTTGTTTTTTACCACTTTAACACGCGCTCTATTTCCCGTTACGCCATCGGCATCTTTAATTTGAGAAATTCTTCTAATGTCTAAACGCACGGAGGAGTAAAACTTCAGAGCATTACCACCGGTAGTTGTTTCAGGGTTGCCGAAAACTACACCAATTTTTTCACGTAATTGGTTAATAAAGATACAGCAGCAATTTGTTTTGCTAATCGTTCCAGTTAATTTACGCAGTGCTTGTGACATTAATCGTGCTTGCAGCCCCATTTTACTATCACCCATCTCTCCTTCAATTTCACTTTTAGGAGTAAGGGCCGCCACTGAATCCACAATAATGAGATCGATGGCGCCAGAACGAATAAGATTGTCGGTAATTTCTAAAGCTTGCTCACCATTGTCGGGTTGAGAGATGATTAATTCTTCAGTATTAATACCCAAGTTTTCGGCATAGGTTCTATCGAAAGCATGTTCTGCATCGATAAAGGCGGCGATGCCTCCTTGTTTTTGGACTTCAGCAATAGCATGCAGAGTAAGGGTAGTTTTACCAGAGCTTTCTGGTCCGTAAATTTCAACTACTCTTCCTTTTGGATAACCACCCACACCCAAGGCTATGTCGAGGCCTAAAGAGCCGGAAGAGATGGTGGCGATTTTTTCAATGGGAGAGTCTCCCATTCGCATTACGGCACCTTTTCCGTAGGTTTTATCAAGTTTGTCGAGGGTAAGTTGTAAGGCTTTTAGTTTAGCATCTTTCGGGTCGCTCATGTGTCGGATCTTAAATTTTGGAGGACAAATATAACCAACCCGATTCGGCTTTGATTCAAAAAAAAAGACTTACTCGTTTAAAAGTAAGTCTTAATCATTTATTGAGGTTTTGAAACTAAGTTAGTCTCTCAACTCTACAGTCTTTCCACTTTTTGCCTCTAGCATTTCGCGAAGTCTTTCTATCTCTGCAGTTGAGCGATTGCTAATTTCCTCTTGGAATGAAGTGGTGATGTCTTCTAACTCTTCTCCACTAAAGTGAGAAAAGAAATGAACTGAAAAAGCAGTTTTAAGACCACGATCTCCTCTTACAGAAATCTGCTCTTTTAAATACTGCGCTACTTGTTTAGGCGTGTACGCCGATTTAGGTACTCTAGACATGTTTAAGTGATATTAAATTAAATATTTAAAGGGCCCTCTCCATTTAAATACGGGAGCAAATTTATATAATTTCGATAATAATTCTAAATAAAAAAGCTAAAGTATTTTATTATTTAAATCATGCTTTGTAAATAAACCTTAATATTATGCTAATAAAGACCTACAGCAGCGCCGTCTATGGTGTTGATGCTTCGACGATTACAGTAGAAATAAATATTGACCAAGGAGTAAACTTTTATCTGGTAGGATTACCAGATTCGGCTATAAAAGAAAGTCAACATAGGATAGTTGCCGCCTTGAAAAACAATGACTTTCGCTGGCCGGGGTTCCGAATTACGGTAAATCTGGCACCAGCCGATATAAGAAAAGAAGGATCGGCGTACGATCTACCCATTGCAATTGGGATTCTTGCAGCATCGGATCAAGTTTTTTTTCCAGATTTAGATTCTTTCATTATTGTAGGTGAGTTGTCATTAGACGGTGGTTTAATGCCTGTAAATGGCGTTTTAGCAATTGCTTTACAAGCAAAAAAAGATGGCTATTCGGCTTTGGTTCTCCCGGAGGTAAATGCGCGGGAAGCTGCGATAGTACAGGGCATAGATGTTTTTGCCGCGAAAGATTTAAAGGAGACGGTGGAGATACTCAAGAATAAAGAAGGTTTTTCACCAATTAAAGTAGATTCAAGTAAAGAGTTTCAGTTACATTTAGAAAATCCTTCTATTGATTTTTCTGAGGTTAAAGGGCAAGAGAATATTAAAAGAGCTTTAGAAATTGCCGCGGCAGGAGGGCATAATGTTCTATTAATTGGGCCCCCAGGTGCTGGTAAAACTATGTTGGCTAAAAGAATGCCGACTATTTTGCCTCCTTTAAGTTTAAGTGAGGCTTTAGAAACAACCAAGGTGCATTCTGTTGCAGGTAAGCTTGGGAAAAATGGTAGCATTGTATCCCAAAGACCCTTCCGATCGCCTCATCATTCCATCAGCGATGTCGCCCTCGTTGGCGGTGGTAGCTTTCCGCAGCCAGGCGAAATATCACTAGCAAATAATGGTATTTTGTTTCTAGATGAATTACCCGAATTTAAAAGAACGGTTTTAGAAGTAATGCGACAACCGATGGAAGATAGGAAGGTAACCGTTAGTCGTGCTCGCCTGTCGGTAGACTTCCCCGCCTCCTTTATGCTCGTGGCTTCTATGAATCCTTGTCCTTGCGGTTATTATAATCATCCTAATAAAGAATGCGTTTGTGGGCCAGGGATGGTACAGAAATATTTGAATAAGATATCGGGACCTTTATTAGATCGTATCGACCTTCATGTTGAGGTGACGCCAGTTGGGATTGAAGAAATATCTTCTAAGCAATTAGCCGAGAAAAGCATGGTAATTAGAGAAAGGGTGATTAAAGCACGGAATATTCAAAATGAACGCTTTGCTAAGTTGGAAGGTATTCATGCCAATGCTCAGATGGAGTCTAAACAATTAAGACAAGTATGTGAACTATCTAAAGAAGGAATGGATTTATTGCGGGCAGCCATTGAAAAATTAAATTTAAGTGGAAGGGCTTACGATCGAATTTTGAAAGTGGCTCGTACTATCGCAGACCTTGATGGTAGCAAGGATATCGAGCCTAACCATCTAGCGGAAGCGGTGCAATACCGAAGCCTAGATCGAGAGAGTTGGGTCAATTAATGTAATTTTTTTGAGTACTTGTAATTTTCATGTCCTTTATCCTACCAATAGGGTAAATTTAACTCATGAAAAAAGTACTTACCCTTCTTGTTCTCTTGTTTACTGCTTTGTTTGCATCTGCGCAAAGCAAAAATGAAAAATCACTATTGTGGGAGATTTCAGGCCCCGAAGGAAAAATATCCTATTTATTTGGGACTTACCACTTGCTTGGATCAGATTTTATCAATGAAAATCCAACCTTAAACAAAATTTACAGCAATGCGAATAACATTGTGGTGGAAACGGTTATCGATTCGGCGCAGCTTCCGCAGATGGCGCAATACTCCATGATGCAGGAGTCGATCAAAGGAATGCTAGATTCTACTGATTACCTTTTGTTAAGCGAAAAGATTGAGCCTTTAGTGGGTGCTCCCATGGTGTTTTTAGATAATATGAAACCGATGGCTTTAGCCACCATGCTAACCTTGCAAATGGCCACTGCTGAAACTCCCGACACTTTCTTGTTTGAAGGTATGCCCATTGATCAGTTTTTTGCTTGGGATGCCAAAAAGAAGAATAAAAACATTCTTCCATTGGAAACTATGTTAGAGCAGATGGAACTTCTTTTTAATAGTGAAACGGTTGAAGATCAACTGGAAGCATTGATGTATATGGTTAAGGAACCGGAAGAGATGCAGGAAATGACGCAGAATACTATTAAATTCTATATCGAGCAGGATTTGGATGCCATGGTAGATATAGCAAATGACCACGAAGAAGACATGGGAGATATGACCAAATTATTAGACGAGAGAAATAAAAATTGGATTCCTAAATTGAAGCCTTTACTGGCTAAGGGCTCTACCTTTATTGCGGTTGGAGCTTTGCATTTACCAGGAGAATTAGGCTTATTAGAATTATTGAGAGCGGAAGGCTATACCTTAAAAGCCTTGGAACTTAAATAGACTTTCTTGTGAAAGAAGATTTAGAGAAAAAATTTGTCGCTTTACTCGAAGAAAACGCGGGTATTATCTACAAGGTGACCCGTATTTACGCTCGCAATAGTGATGATGCTGAAGATCTACGTCAGGAAGTAATCTATCAAGCCTGGCGATCTTATCCGCGATTTAAGGGCGAGAGTAAGTTTTCGACATGGCTGTATAAAATTGCGCTGAACACTGCCTTAACCCATAAGGCTAAAGAGGAAAAACGTAAATCTATTCCAGAACAGTCGGTTATTAGCCAGAGCGAGACTTTAAGCGATTCCAAGGAGTTACTTATTAAATATATACGTCAGTTTAATGATGCGGAGAAACTAATAATTATGCTTCACCTCGACGGATATAGTAACGATGAAATTGCGCTTATCGCGGGAATTAGTAAAAATCATGTAGCAGTAAAACTGCATCGTATCAAAGAAAAATTAGCATTAAACCTTAAAGAGAATACTAATGGAAATTAAGAGCTCTTGGCAGGAAATGGACAAGGAAGAGAACCTCTTGCCTAAGGGAGATATTAAAAAGGGAATGCATCTTAAAAAGGAAGATGTGATTCGCAAGCTCAATAAAAGACTAGCTTGGAAAATTGCTTTTACGGCCATCTTTACTCCCTTCTATTTTTTGGCCATTTTTATAGTTGTATCCCTAATTGGCAAAGCTTTGTTCGCCTTTATCGGTCTGTTTCATATTTTAGGACTGATCTTCTTTATTAGGCAGTATCGTATTGCCAAAGCATTTGATCCGAGTCAAATGAGTGTAAGGGAAGTTTTGCAAGGTTATTTAGAAAATATTCACAAAACAGTGCGCTTAGAAGAAAGAGCTGGTTTATTTTTATACCCCTTTGCTGGTAGTGCAGGCTTTGTATTCAGTTTATCTCAGGCAGGCAAAATGGACGAGGCCTTGGCAAACCCCAAAATCTGGTTGGTATTACTAGTGACCCTGCTAATAATAACACCGATAGCACATTACTCAGCTAAGTGGTTGAATAAAAAGACCTTTAAATCGTATACGGATCTTTTAGAAACCAGATTGGCGCAATTGGATGAAAATTAAAATAAGCCTCTGACTTTCGGGTCAGGGGCATTTTTTGTCCACTCCAATGGTCCGTCGCAAAGAATTTCGATAAGCATGGTTTCGCGGCGATCGCCAAAATAGGTCATCAAAGTTTTCTTCCAGTAATCATAATTGTCCTCATCGTAATATTTGCAGTCGTAAGTACAAACGACAATGCTTTGCTTATTGATGAGAATTACTGTAGGAGTAGCGTATTGAAAGGTTCTCACCGGACGTGCAGCGCGAATGCTTTTCCCCTCAATAAAGTTTTCTAACCAATTTTTGAGAGCGTACTGGCGATCTAGTTCTGTCTCGTAAAAGTAAAAGTTGAAATATATTTTCCTTTCGGTTGTATAGCCTAGGGTATTTTTAAATTCCTCCTTACTCTCTAAGCGGAATTTATCACTCCACATAAAGGCCTCATCTTCTAATCCACCCAATTCTCGGGATGGAATATTTAAATAATCCTTTTCATGACTGTCGGCATGATCACTAACAAATAGGCTGATTTGACTCTTTAAACTATCGCTTAATGCTTTGGTATTTTGGGCATATCCATTAAGAGAGGTGAAAATGCTAAGAATGAAAATGCTTATTCGTAAGCGCATATAGTAGTTTGATTTTACAGATTTAAACAAAGGTCATTAATATTTTATTGTTGGAAGCAGAGGTAGCCACAATCTTAAACTTATTTTTGACTTATGATCTTAAAAGTAATACGCTGCATCTTACTGCTTTGTTTGTTATCGACCTTGTTACGAGGGCAGATAGTGAATATTGAACGGTTTCGCAGTAGCACCGATACCAGTCGCTGGAGTTTTAGTGAGCAATTTAATTTCGGTCTCTTGCAAAATACCCAACGCCTCATGAGCTTTAATAATAGCTCTGGTTTACAGTTTCAGCAAACGAAATTCAGATCTATATTTCTTAGCAACTTCAGTTTTAGCAGTACCGATAATAATGATATCGAACGCAGTGGCTTTTTGCACCTGCGCTTTGAGAATAGTATTAGTAAATATTGGAGTTTCGAGTATTTTGGTCAAGCCCAGATGGATGTCCCTCTCAAGATAAATCAAAGGTATCTACTGGGAGGAGGCTTACGAGCCTTTCTGCGTAAGCGCAAGAAATTAAGTTTTTATACGGGGCATTTACTTATGGTAGAGTACGATGAGGAAATCGAAACGGCGATTGAGCATCAAGATTTGCGATTAAGTTCCTATCTCAATCTTAATTGGCATCCATCGCAAGATTTCACCTGCTTATTCATTGCTTATTATCAACCACGCTTGGATAAATTCTCAGATTATCGCATCTCCTTTCAAGGGCAGCTCTCCTTTAAAATTTGGAAATCTTTGAGTTTCAACTTTAATGCGCAATATGCTTTTGATGCCTTTCCGGTGGCTTTGCCTAATATTCCGCAGCAAACCTATAAGCTTAGCAATGGCATCAGTTTGAAACTTTAAATAATGAAATTGAATTTTAAATAGGTAGCCAATCGCCCTGTTTTATTAGTGCTTTTAGTTCGGGTGGCCAATCGAGGTTGTTTTCCGTAAAGCGGTCTAACTCATCTCTACTTTTTGCTGAAAGTAGTTCTTGTATTTCATCTAAAATTTCATCACTTATGTAGATGGGACTTTCTACTAAGTTTTCGCCTTGACAAATGGCAATAACTTGATAGTCATTAGCTTCATTAAGATCCTTTCCACTTAAAGTGCACTGCTGCTGCTGATATCTTTCGCTAGGGCTGATGCCGCTAAGCGCTAAATCCATCATTTTTTCGCGCATAAATAAATCGATTCTCTGGCGAGATTCTTGGCTAAGTTCGGCCCGTGCACTTTCCATACAAGGCATGCAAAGGGCAAAGTCAAAAAGTACTTGTGCTTTCTTTTGATTGGGATAATTTTTATAAACTTTTTGTATGCCGTAGGTGTCAACATCGCGCAGGTTTACCCCACAAATTTTGCAATGCTCATGGGCTTGCTTAGTATCCTCGGCGTAAAGGTTTAAAGGGATTTTGTTTTCATCCATGGTGCGAAGGTATAATTAAGCTGATAAGCACAAAATGGGGGACTATTGATTTTCTTTAGGGAGGATAATTGTAAAACAGCTGCCTTTGTTTAAGGTGCTTCTTACAATTATTTCGCCTTTCATTTTTTGTATAAACTCTTGACAAAGTAAAAGCCCTAATCCCACCCCTTTTTCATTGGCGGTGCCTATTGTAATTTCACGGCCTTTGGTGAAGAGCCGCTCGAGTTGCCGCTTGTCCATGCCTAAGCCATTGTCTTCAATTTCAATATGAATGGAATCTTGAAACTCGTAAGATCGCAATTTCACCCAGCCATTTTGGGGGCTAAATTTTATAGCATTGCTAATAAGGTTGCGGAGAGTTAGTTCTAAAACTTGCTTATCGGCTAAAACTTTAGGATCCTGATTATTAACTAATATATGAATGCTAATTTTCTTTGCTTTTGCAAGACTTTCCATGGTGTCGTTAACCCGATCAGCAATTTCTTTTATGCTAACCCCTTCGATAGCATAAGCTTTGGCTTCGCGACGCGACCATTCCAATAAATTATCAAGCAGGGTGCGACTGCCGCGGGTAAGTTTTAGTAATTCCTTTTGCAATTCTTTCTGAATATTGGGGCTGATCTCATCTTGCTCCAGCACACTCATAAAACCTTCAATGGCATTTAAAGGGTTACGTAAATCGTGACCTATAATAGAAAACAGTCGGTCTTTTTGCTCATTTAAAGCGCGCATTTCTTGCAGCTGTTCTTGAATGAGTCGACTGCTATGTTTTAATTCTCCTCCTTCGGCGAAAGCCTTATCTGCCATAGAGCGATAGGCGGCCATTAATAAGCTGAGACCAAAGTATAATACTGCCGTAAAAATCAGATAACCAATAAAGTAAATAAAATGAAGTGCGGTTACTTCTTCACTTTTTAGGAAGATGAAATAAATCCCTAAAAGGGTGAAAAATAGATAATAGATTAATTTCCAACGCTGATTGGGAGCGCAAAGTTGGGCAATAAAAAATCCTATGATTAGTCCGTAAAAGCCTAGGCTGCTAATTCCTTTAAAGTAGCTAAAGCTAAGGTATGCGGTGAAACTAACAGATAGGACAAAGACCCACTGACTGTAGAGCGTTTTACCTCTGCTAAAACCTAAATAGTAACTACTGGCAAAAATTAAGGAAGAAGTGAGTAGGCCGAGAGCTAAACTGCTATTGCCAAATATGAAAATACTCATGCATACTATAAGCATCGCTAAACTAGAGAGGAGGCTGATGCCGTTTAAGAGACGGCTTTCAATTGGTAGCTCTTTGCTGCCTCCAATGAGCTTATTAAGCAAGGCTTTGTTTTGCATTATTGCATTGCATTGAGGGAATAAAGTTACACCTTAATGCCCTGATCAGCTATCTAGATGACGCGAAAATAATTGCGCTCGATTTTAATCGCAAACAGGTTTGGGGTAAAGAAAAAAATCCTCGCTTTAGGGCGAGGATTTTACTCTGTATAGAGGGGTATAGATAGGGACAAGTTGCTTATCTAAAAAGATTTCCCTTTTCGATGCTCAAATGTCCATCAATTTGAGCGTTTTCCCTTTTAAATTCGATAAAGAGCGGAATGTGTTCGTTTAAGGGTAAGGATCATTTTTAGGGTTAATAATTGTAATTTCACATCTAGCGAAAGCGCCTAAAACAAAGAGCCCAGTGCAATTAAAACACTGGGATCTTCAAATCAATTGAAAGAATATTTTTTAGTAGATGAATGGACTTTCCTGGTTGCCGGCTTCATCGGTAAACCCGTTGGTATTGAGGCTTCCGCCTGATACGGCCCAAATAGAGACGTAGCGGTAATTATTATTTGTCGGACTGTATTCTACTGGGTAGGCAAAGCTTTCAGCAATGTTTATAGCCGCGGGTAAGCCTTTCGCTGTCTTGTGGTACTACTCTTTCCTGGCATTACTGTCGTCGGCCTCTGATCCTAATAGGTTTAGACCAGCTAAATCGGCTAAGTGAATTTCGCGAATTCTCCTGCCATTCGCAAAAAGGAAGGCCTTGTAGGGTGCTCTAATCGTCCAATCGTCTTCAACGAAAACCAACTTGTTGTTTCCGTCTAATATGTGGTCAACTTCCCAGTCAATTACCATTATCATCGCTAATATCAGTGTTGCTAGTATTAGCTAAAAAGTTGTCTTGGTCCTTAGCACAATAGAAGGTAAAAAACTAGCGGCAATAAAGGTGGGAATGCTGTATTTTATCGGATTGATTCTTTCGTTTCGATAGATCAAAAGTCGAATTTGAGTAGTAAGATGAGAGCAATATTCGGGGAACGAAAAGATTTCTAAGTTGAATCGCTGAACTGTGTTTTTCCCTCGAATAAGCAAGAGGAGAAGCGTTCTTTAAGACTTAGCCTTATTTTGGCTAGGCCAAATCTCCTTAATAAAACTGCTAAAAAAGACTTTTAAAGTTTCCGCATTTTTTGAAATAACATGGGTGATTCCCATCTGCATAAAGCTGCCAATAATTTGCTTGAAAGGATTGTGAGTGGAGCCGATGAATATTTTTTTAGAAAAATAACCAGTTACCATAGCGATAAAGGTATCGAGACCGTCTTCTTTAAGATTGGGCTGGTGAATTATATCATCGAGCGCGCTTTTTACTAGGTTAAGCGGCTTAAAGTTTTCGGCCACTATATTGAATTGCACTTTGAGTTGTGCTTCTTCCTCTTTTTGTATCACTTCTAATAAGGCGATGGCTGCGTGTAGCTTCTCTGTTTCGTTAACTTTTTTCATGATACCTTAACTTAAGAGACTTGAAATAATAGAATTGCTAATTCGCTTTTTAAGGGAGCGATGAAAGAATAAATAAACGATTCCGCCACAGAGCGCATAAAAGCCAGCCAAGCAAAAAAAGCCGTAATAGAGTTTGCCAAGCAGATCGCCCAACCATAAAGCAATACCAATATTTAAGAGGCTTATAAATGTGCTTACTAAAATTATGGCCAAAGCACGTGAGGCAAGGGTAGACGAAATACTCGCTGTTTTGCTCACTGTTTTCAGACGGTATAATTCAAAGTTGGTTTTTGCGTAATTCTCCGCCTTTTCTAGTAATGTTTCTAAACCGAGAGCGTTATTTTCCATTTCAAATTTTCTTAAGCAAGGCATATTGTATCAACTTTAGTTGAAAGATAATACGGTATGCCTTGCGTGGGTTGATTAAGCTACAGGCTCATCGTGCGTTATTTGCTCCATTTTTGAATTCGCTTTGCTATAGGCGCCCTTTATTTCGCCTTTTTCCTCATCAATGGTGTGGGCAATTTCATCCATCAAATTGGAGAACTTCAATTTTAGATCATTTACAGTGTTTGTGCTTTTATTGGCAATTTTAGATCTCGTATCCGACCCTTTGTGGGGGGCGAATAATACACCTAATACTGCACCCAGACCTAGGCCTGCTGCTATTCCTGCTAATACTTTTGTTGCGCTCATGGTTCTTGTTTTTATAAATTTAAAAGGAGTCTTACTGTATGGTAAGGCCTAGCTGAAAATCAGCTTTCCTTAACAAAGGTGATGCAGTAGGCAGCCTTTTATGTTATATGCTGAAGGAGGATTGTTGCATATTTCACAGATTGCAAACACTTGTTAGTGTTAGTGTTTGGGTCTTATAAAGGCATTTGAGACCTTTTGAATCATTTAGTTCTAAGGCTTAATTCTAGGTTGATGCAATCTTAAATAAGACTTTTATCGAGAGTGATAGCTTTTGGACTTAAACTTCAGTAGAAGAGGAGTTTAACTCTAGAAATGTTAAAAAGCATCCAATAAGGTTGGTGGCTTGGAAATTATTTGTACTAATTTTTATTGAGAAAAGTGAAAATCGTCTATTTGCCAGTAGGGACAAGGCTTCTGCTTATTTTCGGTCCGGCTCTCAAAATTTTTTGTTCAAATTTTTTTCTAAAATCTAAACAAAAGGTCTAAGTTTACGTTTAACAAAAAATTAACTTTTAAACAAAAATTACTATGTTGTTAGATGTACTTTCAATTCCAAAGGACGATCCCATCGCATTTACCTTTTTCACAGGTTATATGGCAATGTTAGCGGCCTCAGTTTTTTTCTTTTTTGAGCGTGGTAGTGTAGATGAAAAGTGGAAGCTTTCTTTACTAGTATCTGGATTAATTACCGGTATCGCCGCAGTCCATTATTATTATATGAGGGACTATTACGTGGCAACAGGTGAGAATCCAACTGCATTACGTTATATTGACTGGACCCTTACGGTTCCATTAATGTGTGTGGAATTTTATTTACTTACCAAAGCCGCAGGAGCAAAACTGGGTTTATTATGGAAGTTGATTTTTGCTTCAGTGTGGATGCTAGTTACCGGTTACATCGGTGAAGCTTTCAATCCAGAAGGCGGTAGTACAAGTCACTCCGTGTTGTGGGGTTTCCTTTCAACGCTTGGCTATTTATACATTTTGTATACGGCTTGGTTTGGTGAGGTTGCGAAATTGGCCGCCAATAGTGGTAACGAATCTGTGAAAACAGGTGTGCGTACTTTAGGCTGGTTCGTTCTAGTAGGTTGGGCCATTTATCCGATTGGGTACATGTGTATGCCTGGTGGCTGGTTAAATGCTGGTTTAGGCTGGGAGTCTAGTAATGTGGACTTGTTTTACAACATCGCAGATGCGATAAACAAGATTGGTTTTGGTTTAGTGGTTTATTCTATTGCCGTTTCTTCTAAGAAGAAGGTAGCAGCTTAAGCACATCTTATCATAGTTACAAAACTAATTAAGGGTGCTGCTAACTAGTGGCACCCTTTTTATTTATGCTCAAACCAACTTCCATTTTTGTTTTTTTAAACGTTGTCCTGTGGCTGTTGCAAGTTGCCATTGGGGAAATGCCCTTATGGATGCAAGTGTCTTTGGCTGGTTTTTTAATTGCGCTGGTCGGTATTCCGCACGGAGCCATTGACCACGTTTTATTTGTAAAGAATACCAAGGCAAGTCCTTTGTTTTTTTATGGATTCTACCTTGCATTGATAATCTTGATTGTTGTTATCTGGCTCTTGTTCCCGCAAGTAGGTCTAGTTTTGTTTTTAATTTTATCAGCCTATCATTTTGGACAATCTCAACTAAGTTCATATGGTACTGTACCTTCTTTAATGAAAGCCCTTCTTTATATTTTGTGGGGCAGTTCTATCTTGTCGGCACTTGTGGTTTATAACCAGAGCGAGATTTTCCAAATTTGTGGTGCGAATCAAGATTTATTGCAGCTGTTAGTGGTTTTTCAGTTGCCTATATTTAAACTAGTTCTCCTTTTCGCTACCCTGAGCTTTCTGCTTTTATTTATTCCATTCGCAGGGAGAATCGGTAGGAAGCATGTTGCTTTTGAGCTCTTAATCTTAGGCCTGATTCATTTGTCTTTTTTTACCCAATCTATATTGATTGGCTTTAGTATATATTTTGCAACGCTCCATTCTATGGAGGTGCTGCAAGAGGAGTTTGATTTTTTAAAGACCAAAATTATCAATTTCAATTTTGTTCAATTTATCTGGCTATTGATGCCTTATACTCTTCTCAGTCTTTTTGGTATAGCCTTGCTCTTGATGTTATCTTACTTCACCTTTCTGCCTATGAGCGGGACATTGATTGTTTTTATTAGTATTTCAGCTCTAACCTTGCCCCATTCGGTGGTGATGGAACAATTTTATAGTGTGCTAAGGAAAAAGGTCTAAGGATTTTTCTTCAGATAAGGCGCTTTACTATTTAACGTGAATTCGACAGTAGATTAGAGCCTCAGATTTTCAATGTAAGGAAAAGACTAGTCTGGATTGTGTAGCTGTAGCGGGCTACAGGAAATGAGCTAGATCCGGGATTTTCATTTTTATTAGAAAAATCCGTTTAGGCCCCTTCTAAAAAGCGGCTTTCCACGCCTCAGTAGCTCACAATTGCCCGCTAAGAAAGTGGAATTTTTTCTTTTTCGTTTAACTCTAATATTTGCTTAATACACAATATTAGCGCATGATCCCGGATCCATAGCTAATTAGTCGCTTAAAAAAAAGACATAAAAAAATCCGGTAGATTTTGATCTCCGGATTTTTTCTGTGGGCGATACTGGGTTCGAACCAGTGACCCCCTGCTTGTAAGGCAGGTGCTCTGAACCAGCTGAGCTAATCGCCCCGTTGTTTTGGGAGTGCAAATATAAGAGGGTTTTTCGATTTTGCTATAGCAGCAACGAAGAAAAATCAAATAAATTTCTAAGGTCTTGTTTTTAAGGGAATTATTTTTCTCCTTCCCCGAAAATATAGCTTTGAACGGCTTCTCCTTCTTGTTTGAAAGCCCGCAGCATTCCCGCGGTATTAAAGGATATTATGAAATTCCCTTCCTTGTCGATACCAATCACCCCGCCGTCACCGGCTCCGGGTTTTAAGACTTCATGTAGCACCGTGTCGGCGGCTTCCTGACTGCTTAAGCCTTGAAACTCGTAGCGTGCGCTAATTTGATAGGCTACCGCATGACGGATAAAATACTCGCCGTGGCCGGTACAGCTAATTCCCAGCGTAGCATTAGAGGCAAAGGTACCTGCACCAATGATAGGGGAATCGCCAATGCGACCATAACGCTTATTCATCATGCCGCCGGTAGAGGTACCCGCCGCTATATTGCCTTTACGATCTCTTACCACGCAGCCCACCGTGCCCATTTTAAAATCGCGAATACTATCTAAGGCGCCTTGATGGCCCTTTATACTTTCGTGGATGCCTTTCATACGCTGGGTAACGAAATAGGAAGGATCTACTTGAGTAAGCCCATTTTGCAGACTGAAGGTATCTGCGCCAGCGCCACTGAGTAAAACATGAGGTGAGTTGTTTAGCACCGCTAAGGCGGCGGTAATAGGATTTTTGATGCAGCTTAGTCCAGCCACGGCTCCGGCATTACCGGTTTTGCCATCCATAATAGAGGCGTCTAAAGAAGCTAGACCTTCATAAGTTAAAACTGCTCCTTTACCGGCATTGAAAAGACTGTCGTTTTCGAGCTGTTGGATAACTAGGCTTACTACTTCAATCGCCTTGGTGCCCTTTTGCAAGGCACTATCGCCTTTTGCAATGGCTTGGTGTAAAGACTGATGAAATGCTTCTATTTGTGCTTCGGAATAGTTTTCTGCTTTGAGGCCATTACCGGCCCCACCGTGAATGATAATTTGATAGTTTTTGTTTTGAGCCTGAAGGTTTAGGCCAAGTAGAAGAACAAAAAAAAGTCGCAACATAGGGGAAGGGAGATAGATTTTATTGAGCGAAGATAGTTTTTTAATAGTTCAGAAAGATCTGGTTGTCAAGGTTTAGGACGCTTACATAATGGCCAATTCTTCCTGCTCAATATTATCGGGCCATTGTTGATGGCAAAGTGATTTAAAGCGCTCATTCATCTCTTTGGAGCAGCCGCTCAGCTCTACGTAAGACCGTTCTTCTTCGGGATAGGTATGTAGGGCTAAATGGCTTTCGCTAAGCAACCAAATGGCGGTATAACCTTGCGGTTTAAACTGATGCTCGCTAAAGCCTACAATGCCATAACCCGCTTCGCTCAGAAATTTATGCAAATGCTTTTTCAGTAGACTGGCATCGGTTTCCAAAAGCCAAAAGCGTAAATTGTATATGCTAGTTTTTACCATTTTCATTTAATATAAATCCCAATTGCCTTTCAGGTAATAACGGTACAAAACAGGGTTTTGAATTTGGTTTATCGCAATGCTATCGTTCGTGGCTTCGTAAATGTTCTTACCAAAATTACACATCATTAACATCGCATCTTGGTTTAACCAACGGGTGGGAATCGTAAACTCCATCTGCTGTAAAGCGGCTTTTAAATCTTTTTCTTCGGGCCAAGATTTTACTCCCATAACCCAGCCCCATTCGCCTAGGGTAATTACTTGGTTATGCATTTTTTGGGTGGTGAATCCCGCCGCGGCCATGGTTTTATCGATACATAAAAAGGCTTTAGTGGCATAATAGGGACTGCCAGCTTGGGTTAGTAAAACCCCGTGTTTCTTTAGTTTTAAATGACAAAGCTGATAGAATTGTAAGGTATACAAACGGTTTAACTCCACTGAGCGTGGATCGGGTAAATCCACGATTATCGCATCGTAATAGTTCTCTCCCTTTTCCATAAAGTTGAAGGCATCGGTATTGATGATTTCTAGTTTAGGATGGTGAAAAGCGTCTTCGTTCAGTTCGCGTAAAATGGGATTGTATTTCCCCATATTAGTCATTACCGAGTCTAAATCTACTAAGGTGATTTTTTCAACATCGGGGTATTTTAAGATTTCTCGTACCGCACATCCGTCACCCCCACCCAGTACCAAAATATGCTTACGCTCTTGAATTATATTTAGCGCTGGATGGATTAATGGTTCGTGATATTTGTCTTCATCAATGGTGCTAAGTTGTTGGTTGCCATTAATGTAAAGCCAATAACCGTTTTTCCACTGGGTAATTACAATGCGTTGGTATTTGCTCTGCTTCTCAAAAACCACTTTGTCTTTATAACGGGCTTGTTCGCCTTGCAGAATAATAGGGCTTGCATAATAAGCGCCGGTACTAATCATTGCGAAGACGATAACGGCAGCCAAGCTTATCAGGCTTTTAGCCTTAATTTTTAAAGCGTCTTTAACCACTAAAAACAAGAGGATGGCTACCACAAAGTTTACCATTCCTAGTATAAAAGGGGTATAGGTTAAACCTAAGATGGGTAAACCGACAAAGGCGAAAAACAATCCGCCCACGAGGGAGCCTAAATAATCCTTCTCCATAACGCTGGCTACATTGATGCGCAGCGATTCGAATTCTTCGTTGAGGCGGATTACCAAGGGGATTTCGAGGCCGATTAAAATACCAATGAGAATGCTCAGTCCGTAAATAATGAGGCCCACGTATTCGGTGTACCCCGCCGCGGTATAGGCGAAGAGGCTGGCGAATGAAACCAGAATACTGAGGCTAAATTCAATGGCGATGAATTTAACTAAAAGGTTTTCGTTAAAGTATTTGCTAAACCTACTACCCAGTCCCATGGAGAAGAGCATTACCGAAACGATGAGCGACCATTGGGTAGCCGAATCGCCAATAAAATAGGTGGCAAGGGTAGAAAGGATGTATTCCGCCACAATGCCAGAAAGTCCCGTGGCAAATAGCGCAAGTTTTAAGACTGGTGAGCGTGAAAGTTTCAATTTAGATACACCAAATTATAAGCATGGATCCACCAATATAGCCTAAGGCTTCTATCAGGGCTGCGCCCGAATTGGGGGTTTCTTGGTTCGCGATTTCATCACTTAAATTCTGACCTGGCAATAAGATTTTATCTACCAAAGTGCGAATAAGCGGTAAAATAATAATACCAATACCTGCTTCGTAGCCCACTTCCATTAGTGTATCCACCCAATTGTCGAAATTACCCATTAGGCCGTTTCTAATTAAATTGGCCATGGCGATAATTAGTCCCGCGTAGGCAATGCCCGCGGCCACATTATCTTTTTCAATTTCCTCGTGAATATCGTAAGGAACTAATTTGTTGTAAAGGGCGGTGCTAATTAAAATTAGAACTTGGCCCAAAACCCAGTATAGTAGGGCGGTGTAAATTCCGAAAAGCAAGTTGCCACTTTCACCGGTTATGGCGCCGAAAATGATTAATCCCGAACCTAGGTAATTAGCCCCTTCGATAATACCCATCCCGGCATTGCGGTCCTCGGTAATTTCCTTCCAAATCGAAAATTTAGAAAGGGTAATTTTATCCATTATGGTAGAGGAGAGGTTTAAAAGAAGAATGGCAAGTAAGCCAAAAATCCCCATGTCCACCAAGTCAACTAGCAGTCCATTTGACTCGCCGTAAATTGCGCTACCTACCGCTAGTATCAGTCCTGCGAAATAACCCACATAGGCAAAGCTGAAAGCGAGGTTGTCTTTTTCAACCAGTTCATTACTAAAGTTAATTTTATTCTTGCGCAGCTTAAATGCCCACTTTCCAATAAAGAGTAAAATTAGGGAGCTACTGAGGTAAATGAGAAAAAGCAAAAAGGAGTTAAGCCATTCGTTTGCTACAAGTTCGGTTGTCATATTGCTGTTTTTTGCTTAATTATTTTCCGCCACCAAAACCACGTCCGCGACTGCTAGAGCTACTACGATAACGCGAAGAAGAACGCGAGTTTCTACTGCTAGTTCTGCTGCTACTGCGTTGTACTTTGCTACGCACATTTTGTTTAAAAGTGGTGGGTTTCCGGTTCCAGGTAGAGGTGCTACTGCGATTGGTATTGTGGCTGCCAGTAGTGCCGAAGCGAGTGCCCCCATTGGAGCTTGTTCCGTAATAGGTTCTGCCCGAAGGATAATAATTGCGACGATAATCGTTCCAGCCGCCTCGGTAAATAGGTGACATGCCATAACCTAATACAGAACGTAGCATGGCGTATTTGCCATAGAATTCCCAGAAGCTATTGCCATCCGAACCTTGGTTCCATTTTCCGTACTTCTCGTTGCCAACATAATTATTGTAACCGGGAGGTGCTACTTTCTTCTCCACTTCCCCATCTACCTTAGTGACAAGCGCCATGCCCATATTGTCGATATTGCTATTGAAATAGGCGTCGCTTACTTGCAGCCAATCGGTGGTTTCTGAAACTAAAGTATCTTGAAAACTATCCTCTTTAAGGATGCGGTACTGATGCAAGTACTTTTCACTACTCTCATCGTAGTTCATGTCGTAAAGCATAATGCTGTAGTTCGGTACTTCAGTCATTTTTTTTACTAAATCGTCGATGGGGTTTTTCTCGTAAACCGGGGTATTAGGTCCGCAAGCACTAATTAAAAATAAGCTTGCTAAAAGACTGAAATAATGATAGATGCGCATGGTTCTTATTTTCTTGGAAGAATATCAGAAATTTCGAATTCGGAGATTACCTTCCCCCAAGATGCCTCGAAGGAACGTTCGCCCCATTGTTCAATGGTCAAATTTAAAGTTTCATCTTCGTTATAGTAGTCCCAAGCGATGAATTCTTGCCAATCGTCGTTTTTGCCTTTGGTCATATCGTTAAAATAGCCCGGCGATTCTTCATCAAGGAAATAGCTTTGACCCTCGTAAATTATGGTTTCGGGTGGGGCGGAGCCCTCGCTTATATTCTTGGCGATTTCCGCTCCAAGCTTGCGCATTGGTACTTTTTGACACCACAGTAATTCTACTTCGTCGTCCTCATCTACCGCAAGGTAAAAACTGTCTTTACCATCGGAAACTTTATATTCTTTGCTAAACTCTTCATCGCCCCAGTCGTATTCGTATTCGCCGGTAACTTCCCAAGTGCGTAAATCATATTCGAAAATATAGCCCATGCTTAGGTCTAAAACGTTGCGGCTGAAGGGTTTTGGTTCTTCTTCTTTTTTGCCAAAAAGATTTTTAAATAGGCTCATTGTTCTTGTTTTTCATTTGTTGATAGTGACTGAATATTTGCACCAACTCGTCTAAGCCAGTGCCCATTCGTGCCATTTGATCTATAATCGGCGCAATCTGATTTCCGCCGAAACTCTTCATTCTTTGTTGTCGGCTAAAGACGGCCAGAATTTCTTTTTTTCTTTTTTTCTCGTCTTCGCTCATTAAATCTAAGAGTTCCTTCAGTTTTAGGAAATTGAATTCCGCTGCCGAACTTAAACTTTGTGATTCGTTTTCATAATGCGAAAGAATCAAGGTTTCTAATTCTTCCTCGTTCATTATCGGGCTCAGTTTCTCTACCATTTTATTCATATCGCGGTAGGAACCTTGTAGTTTAAAAGGAGGCTCGGTTCTATATTCTTCCGCTTGGCCAGCAGAAAGGATATACTGCTTATTTACTTTCAAGATAACCGCTCTCAGTCTTAGCATTTTCTGCAAAAGCTGAAGGTATTCTTTTATTTCTTCGCTACTGTGTTTTCCCTCTAAACTTATCTGACTAGTATCGCCACTTTCAATTGCTTGGACTAGTATTTTAAAGTCTTTGCTGTTTTGATCTTTCAGTTTAGCAATGCTGGGATTACTGCTGAGGCTGTTTTCTAAATAGCTATTTTCAAAGGCTTCGGCTTTCCCGCCAATAATATCTCCAAGATTGTAAATGTCGGCTCGGTTGGATAGCATATCGGGAATTTGAAACTTATCGCCACTTTCGGTATAGGGGTTTCCTGCCATCACCACCGCCACTTTTCGGCCACGGAAATCGTAGGTTTTGCTTACACCTTTGTAGATGCCTTCTATTTTACGTTGTGCGTCGCAGAGCGAAATGAACTTTTGCAAAAAGGCGGGATTACAATGCTGAATATCATCGATATAGATCATAACATTGTCGCCCATCTCAAATGCAAGATTCAGTTTTTCCAGTTCTTCGCGTGCAGCTGAATTCGGTGCTACCGAAGGGTCAATGGCGGTAACTTCGTGACCAATGGCAGGGCCGTTTATTTTCATGAAAACCAATCCTAAACGGTTGGCGATATACTCCATTAAGGTAGTCTTACCATATCCTGGAGGGGAAATAAGTAAAAGCATTCCCATTAGGTCGGTACGTTTATTGGCACCAGCGGCGCCCATTTGCTTGGCAAGGTTATCGCCGACTAAAGGCAGGTAAACTTCATCTAATAATTGGTTTCGAACAAAGGAACTCATCACCTTGGGTTTGAATTCTTGTAAGCGTAATTCCTTTTTTTGATCTGCTAGTAAATCCTTTTTCAACTTTTGAAAGCGCAGAAAATCCTGCACCGTGGTGCTCTCAAATCCATGCAGCTTCTCCATGAAATGCGGATAGTGAAGCGTAGTTTGTCCTTTTTCAAGAGAGGGGTGATCACCTTCCAGTCCTTCTATCTTTTCGGAGAGAATCACTTTTTGATGCTCATCTAGCGCAAGCGTTTTATCCATTAAAAGGATGCTGGCCTCGCGCATTACTTCTTCCGAAAAGGGCTTGCTTGTTCCTTGGTTTTGGTAGGCTTTAAGCCAAGATAGGATCGTTTGAAAGCTTTTTCCTTTCTTGTCTTTTTCGTTTTTCAAAGACAGTTCATAGTCTTTGGTCCATCGGTTCTTTTTCAGGTGTAATTCAAACTGCTCACTTAAATCCCAAGCGGAGAGGGAAAAGGCTAGCTTTTGCTCCGAACTTAAAAGATAGAATAGGTAATGAGCGGCGTCTTCCCGTACTTTATCATCTACCCAATCTAGCTTTAGCGGAAGGCTTTGAATATCATTTTTTAGCTCGGCAATACTGTTTACGAAGCTTTTACTTTGGGGGAATATTTTTAGAATGCTGCGAATAATGCGCATGTTTTCGTCCCACTTTTCGCGCACTTCACTCGATATTTCGCGCTTCCAAAATAAATAGGCCAGGCAGCGGGCATTGCTGCTATAGCGTAAAAGTCCGATGCTAAAATGAAGTTTCAGCAGCGCCTTTAAAATGAGCATAGCGTCTTTATCGTGTACGCCTTTTACATAACCTTCATCGTATTTACGGCCCATTTTAAGTTGGACATATTCCTGTAAATCGCTGTCATTAAGAAGATGCAATTCTTCCAACGTTTTGGTCTCTTCATCTTTGCCATTTTGGGCTTCCAGAAAAAGGTGATAAGCTAAATACTCGGCGCGATACACTTGAGCGTTTTCACTTTTTAGGCTTTGGTCCCACACGCTGCGGGTTGCTTCAATGGCCTCCGATTGCAGCGCCTCAAAAAAGTTGGTGCCACTAATATGGTAGTAAAGATTTTCGTCTTTGTAAACGATGCTGAGGTCGATGCTTTGGGTGTTTACATTAAACTGATGCTTGCCCAGTTGAATGATATTTTCGCCGTTTACAAAAAGTTCTTGCTTGTCTTTGCTTTGTCGTAGGGCATCTTCATAGCTTGTTTTTAACTGACTAAGAAGGTCATCAGCTTTCACCGAATCGCCCAAGGACAAAAGTTGTTCGGCGATGCCGCGTACTTTTTCGATCATTAAATCGCTGGCGAAAAAGGTGCGCATTTCGCCCTCGTTCTTAAGCTTGGCTAGTCTTTTTTGGATGCCGTTAATTATACGACCGCCCGATTTTTGAAGACTAAGCGTTTGTTTGTTTAAGGCTTCATTAAGCTGTACTTTTTTCGAGTCGAAGGCACCATAAAGCTCTTCCCTTTTTTCGGCAATGATTTCTATAAACTCATCAAAGGCAGCGAATTTCGCTTCTAGTTCCTCTAGTTGTACCATCAACTTATTGAGGTATTCATCGCATTTTTCGGCCGAATCAGCCAAGTTGAGGTAATTGGTTAAGCCTTGGTTAATGAGTTTTATTTGTGACTTAAACTCTGCTTCGCCTTCGAGGCTGAGTAATTCTTTTTTACGGTTTTTAAGCTGGGCGCTGATGCGGTTAAACTGCGCGTAGAGCGTAGAAATGGCATCAATGATTTTAACTGATTGGGTGGCGTCGTCGATTTTTAAGTTGCCCACGATTTCAATCAAGAGGTCGAGCTCAGCTGAAATCTGGATAATGTCTTCCGCTAAGCGATTAAGCTCCGTTACCTTTTTTGCTTGGTCGAGCTCTTGCTTAAGTTTTTCCGTTTTTAGTTCATAAGGTTCTAGCGCTTCCTTACGGAGAAGGTAATTCAGAGTGGCTTTCGATAATTGATCGTTAACCTCACTTAACTCATTTTCTAAAGCTTCAATGACAGCAAGGTCGCTGTACCGCAGATCTTTTAAAGCAATTACTTTCCCCTTATTCTCTCTCAGTAGGGCGAGGCGATTAACGTATTCGTCAATATTTTTAGCCTGACTATTTTTTATTTTAGAAATGGCTTTATGGGCCTCTGCCATTACGCTGGCACTTTCGGCTGCCGTGTGCGCTTTTATTTTCAGAACCTTTTCATATTCATCAATGGCTGCCGTGGCTGTGCTTTTTATAGCTTCAATGGGTTGAGAGATCTGTTCTACTTCGGCATGGTCAATCCAGTGGTAGGCATCGATAATGCCAGTGCTTTGCTTGCTTAAATCTGTGTATAAGTTAGCGTAGCGATCATCCTTGCCAATGAGTTTAATAAGCTCACTGCATTCGCTCATCAGGCGCACAATTTCTTTATTGCCAATTTTATAAATGTAAGAATCGCTTTCTGCTTCCACCACGTGGTTAGGCGAGTAAAAGGGGGTTTGCCAAATTTGGATGAGATGTACTCTTTTTTGCTCCTCTTCGGCCTTAAAGAAAATAAGCTCACCGCTTTCAAATAGGGTATAGCCATTGCAAATTATCGGGGTAGCAACTTTCTGATCTATAATGTTATAATTCAGTAAAATATAAACACCACTCTCGCCTTGGTAAAAGATATAAAGGTAATCCTCGCCGTTTTGAGAGGCTATTTTCCGCTCAAAAAGCATATTGTTGAGCTGAATATCGAAGAGCTTTACTTCCCCCGTTTGGATATAATAACCCTTGGCGAAAATAATTCCCTGATTATCGGGTAGTAGAACACAAGAATCTTCCAAGGCGTCCATGCGAGCACAGGCTTGAATTTTCTCATTGTAAACTATGTAGCGAAAATCCTTTTCTTTATAAGGTTTTACCTTAAGAGCGATAAGGTTGCCAATAATGGCAAAGTAAATTTCCGCGTCATCTAGCGTTTGGTCTTTGTCTTCAACGGGTTCGCTGTAGATGCCTTTACCTGTATCGGTATTGTCTTCAATTTTTAGAGTAAGATCGCCGCCGGTAGTTTCAATAAATACGCGATCCTTAATAGAGATGTGAGGGTGTAAACCTTTGCGATGCATGTCGCGACTAATCTTTTCCCACGTGAATTCGTGCTGCCTAGGGTATTTAAATTCATGGTCGCTACGGTTACCCGCATATTGATATTTACCATCGATAAGCGACCATTTGAAAGTCTTTATATCATTCGCGCTTTTCCCCACTCGAAACACCATAAAGATGGCATTGCCGCTGCGGGCAAATTTGCTGAAAACCGTTTCGCGGTAATATTGGTATAGATTGGCAAAATCTAGTAAAAACTGCTCATTATCTAGCAGTGTTGATTCGCAGGGCTTAAAGTTTTGGCTTTCCTCTTGAAAGTGATAGGTGCTAAAAACATCATTTACATGGGTTTCGCTTTTCAGGCCCATGTGCACATTGTAGCCGAACCAAAAATAATTGTCGCCTATTGGAATGATATCGCGGGCTAGGCAGTTGTTTTCCGTGCTAATCCTTTCCGTCGCTTTTAGCTTGGTTTCGGTGGCTCCGAAAACGTTTTTGCGCGCCGCGTTTAAGCGCTGCAAGCGTTCTTGTAAATCGGCAGAATGATTGCGCAAACGGTCACGAATTACCTCGTAACTACCTATTTCAATATTTACTTCTTGATTTTCTTGAGCCATACAAAATTAGCTTGAAGCGGTTGATTTTATTTAGAAAGAGCGCGCGGTAAAGCGCGCTCTACTTGGCTTTTGTTTTAGTCTTCGATGATGCCAAAATCGTCGGCGCTGCTATTGCTCAAATTGTTTTGTTTGGCAAAATTTAGCATTTGTTCTAATACGCTGCGTTTCTTACTGTCGTCCGTACTATTGATTAGTCGGGTAAGGAAGGAAGCTACACTAAGGTTTCTAAGGTCCTCGGTACTAATACCCGATTCTTTTACAATACCGCGTACTTTTTCTAGTAGGCTTGCGCCAGATGGGTCATTAAGAAGCTGATCTTTCACCTGAGTAAATACTACCGAATTATCAATGCGACGGTCCATGGCTTTTCCAGAAGTAATGGCGCCTACGATCTTATCAAAGAAGACATTTTCACCCCCTACGATATCAATTTTAGCACTGCGTAATGCTTCCGATAAAACTTGAGCTTGGGCATCGGCAATATCTTTTTGGATATGGATACCCGCTAATTCTACCGATTTGTCTTTATCGAGACGTAGTTTAAACTCTTCGTGGTCTTTACCAGCATCATTTAAGGTTTTCATAGCTTTGGCCTTGCGGTCAATTCCTTCCGCTTCCGCAGATGCTTTTTCCAGATTCACTAGCGCTTCGGCCAGACCTTTTTCTTTTTCCGCTTCCGCTTTCTTGCGAATTACTTCCGCTTCGGCGAGACCGGTCGCTTGATTAACTTCCGCGGCCGATTTACCAATTCTCAAATCGGCTTCCGCTTGGGCTAAACTCTTCGCTTCAATACCACGAGCCTCGGCAATCGCTTGATCTTCAATAACAGAAGCTTCTGCTTCCCCTTGTTTCTCGCGGGCTTGGGCTTTGGCTTCTAATACACGGGCTTCGGCTAATCCTGCTGCTGCAAAACGAGAGGCTTCGGCTTCCGCTAAAACTTTAATGGCTTCTGCTTTTTGAACTGAGCTTTGTTGTTCGGCATCGGCATCAATGATTTTCTGCTTGGCACTAAATTCAGCGGCTGATTTAGCGGCTTCTGCCTTTTTGATTTCTTGCACCAATGAAGATTCTGCTTCTTCTTCGGCCTTAGTAATAGAGACTCTTTTTAGTCTTTCCGCTTCTGCGAAAGCACGGGTGTCTTTGATGCGCTCTTCTTCATCCACCACAGTTTTCTCAATGGCAACACGCTCGCGTATAACTTCTTGAATATTTTTCTGTTCGGTTTCAATCGCTTTTTGCTTTTCTATCTGCGTAAGCGTAACAATACGTTCGCGTTCGGTCGCTTCTAACTGGCGGTCTTTTTCAACTCTTTCCGTTTCTACTACTTCGGTGCGTTCTTTGTTTTTCGCGGCCACAATTACTTGACGCTCTTTATTTTGTTCACTTACCTCAATTTCTTCTTCTGTTGCAATTCTTGCTCTTTCCGATTTGAGTTTTTCCTCTTGATTTACTTTTTCAATTTCCGCTTCTTCGCGCGCTTTCACATTGGCTATTTCGCGTTTCTGTTTTTCTTCGCTCTCGGCTAACTGCCTTTCTAAAACCAAGATAGCTTCGCGCGCTTCAACGTCTTGTTGCTTAATTATCTTTTCCTTATCACGCTGAATAAAGTTGGCTTTAACCGCTTCTCTCGCAGTGATTTCGGTGATCTTTTTAATCCCTTCTGCATCTAAAATATTATTGGGATCTAAAGATTCTAGAGGTGTTTGCTCTAAGAAGTCGATGGCGGCATCGTCGAGGATATAGCCATTGAGGTCGGTGCCAATTATGTCTATGATTTCTCTTCTGAATTCATCGCGTTGGTTGTATAAATCAACAAAGTCGAATTTTTTACCCACGGTTTTTAGGGCTTCCGAAAACTTGGCGTCAAAGAGTAAGCGCAAGGCATCTTTAGAAGAGGCGCGGCTGCAACCTACCGATTGAGCAACGCGTTTTACATCGTCTACCATTTCGTTTACACGCACATAAAAAGCCACATTGATGTCGGCGCGCAAATTGTCTTTACACACTAGGCCATCTTTGCCCTTGCGGTCAATGGTAATGGTGTTTAAGGAGATGTCCATAATCTCCACTTTGTGAAGAACGGGAATGACCATCATGCCATTGAAAGACACTTTTATACCACCCACACCAGTGCGGACGAGGGCTTGGCCTTGGGAGGTTTTGTAATAGAAGCGGGAGAACATGGCGATAATCCCGAAAATTAGAACTACCGCTACAATGATCGCCACCATGCCGGTTTGCTGAAAAATTTCCATAAAGAGAATTAAAGAATGATTGGTTTTTAGCTAATGCTTAGGTGAGGTTCTACCAGATAAACTCCTGGTTCGTCGAGCTTTTCAATAAAAAGCACTTGTTCACCTTTAAGTACAGACTGGCTTTTCGGACTGCGGATGTAGAGTCTCAAAAAACTGCCTTGATAGTTGATTTCGGCCATGCCTTTATTGAGGTCGGAAGCAGGGCTGATAACTGTGCCTATTTTGCCAATAATTTCCTTCTTTTTACTGTCGTCATTTAATTTTTCGAAAAAGCGGACGAAGGGTGTGGTTAGCACTTTAGAGATTAATAGGCTCAGAAAGAGCAGAGGTATAAAACTTAGTAGTCCGAAAACAAAGCTTTCGAGGCCTAAAAAGTTATTGATGTTTATGCTTAGTAGCCATAGCGGAAGGCTCACGAAGCTCAACCAAATCATAAAAGGGATGCGGCCGAGGTTAAAGAAAACGAGCACATTATTTAACCAAGACACATCGCCGGAGACGTCTCCCTCAATCTCAAAATCTGCTTCACCATCAATGTCGATATCGAAATCTAAAAACTCGGTATCTAATAAGCCGATAATTACAATTATCCAGTAGAGAAGGATGAAGAGGAGCAATGCCGTTGGTATAGCATTGGCTCCGTTGAAAATGAGATTAAGGAATTCGTTCATGATTTATTTTTTATTCACTTTTACTATCGTCGGCTTTGTTCATGCCTAAGCGTGCTTTTAGAGCGGCTAGTTCATCGCTAACTTGACTAGACTTGGCACCGTCAAGGGCTTTGTCGATTTCTTCATCAACCGAGCGGCTTTCGTTGGCAATATCACCGTAGCTTTCGGCTAGAGCTTCTTCTTGCTCAACTTTTTCTTTCATGCGCTCTAGCATGCTAACGGTACCTGAGCCATCGATTTTAGACATTTGTTTATTAATGTTTACGGTAGCGGAGCTCACTTTAACTCTGGCTTTCAAAGTTTTCAGCTCGTTTTCGTACTGGCTAATTTGCTGACGGAGTTTTTTAATATTCGACTCCATGGTGCTTATGTTGCCGTCGAACTTATTCTTGTCGGCTAAGGATCGTTGAGCTTGCTCTTTGTTTTCGTTTTTCTTAGTTAAAGCTTCGTTGGCAAGACGTTCTGCCTCTGCCATTTCCATTTCACCTTTTTCGGCGCGTTCCAGCAGCATAATTGCTTTCTTTTCGTAGTCTTTAGCCTTGCTTTCAAAATTGCTTTGATCATTACGAGCCCGAATGCTAAGCGCTTTGATTTCCGCCAAAGCGTGCAGTGCTTTGTCTAAATCCATTTTTAAGTCACGGATACCCTGCTCCGTCATTTTGATAGGGTCCTCTAATTTGTCTAGAGCAGAATTGGTTTCGGCTTTACCGATGCTAAAAAGTCTTCTTAAAATATTCATTGTTGTGTTTTTTTTAATGTTTTGAAAATTTGATGAGTTCGTCCGAGTATTCACTTAAGAGCATTCCTAAGCTATTAATGGATCCTTCTAATTCGTTTGCGTCAAGGTTTTCTATTTGTAAGGTGTCGCGGAAAATAACGCGGTTTCCAGTTTCGTCTAGGGCAAAAGCACCGTGCACGATGTCGCGGTTCTTTATTAAGAGATTTTTAAGGATCTCTTTGTCGTCGCTTTTTAGTTCGAAGAGAAATTGCTCCATAATTAGAATCGGGTCAGCACAAGCTAAAACCAAATTGCTAATACCAGAAGTCTCGTCTTCAATTACTAAAATTTCTTCCTCTTCATTTTGATAAACGATACTGAGGTCTAGGTCTAGAACAAATGATTTTACCTTGTCGAAATAGCTTGTCATTGATTTTAAGTTTTAATATTTAGTATTCTTTTTCCTGCGTTTTACGCTTTCAATATAATGCAAATTTCCGTGGAGGCGGAAGATTTTCAACTTCTTTGTAGTAATTCATGATAATATTTTTAGTTTTACAAGGCTAAAGTACTAAAAAAATTAGTTTAGCCAAAAATATTAGCAATAAATTTTTGTAGGTATGTCAAGCATAGGAAAAAACATAAAGAAGATAAGAGGTGTTAAAAGTCTGAATCAGAGTGATTTTGCTGATTTATTTAATCTGAAACGTGCCAGTATTGGTGCTTATGAAGAAGGAAGAGCAGAGCCTAAATTATCTACTATAATAGAAATAGCTAATCATTTTGGCATTTCGGTGGACGATTTGCTAAAGAAGGACTTATCTGTGAATGATCTTTACCACTTTGATATCTTCCGTAAGGATTTGATAAAAGGCGCAAAACATAATTTAAGGCCTAGTAAATTACCACCTAGCCTTATTATTATCCCATTAATTACTCAACTTTTAAAGTTAGAGTATCTAGCAGATCGCGAGTCTTTGACACAAATGGGGCAACTAAGTTTACCTCTCTCGAAAGGTATAAACTACCGTGCCTTTGAATTAGCCGACAACAGTATGCTAGAGCAGGGTATGGGTTTCGGCGCTGGCGATATTGTAATTGCGTACAAAGGCCCGTCTTTTAACTTAAGTAAGGCAGAGCAAGGGAAGATTTATCTTTTTGAAACTATTGAAGATTGGAAATTACGTCGTTTAACGAGCGTTAAGAAAGAGCTATTAACCATAAGTGCTACGTCACTAGATTATTACCAAGAGGAAATCCAGCCTACTGCGATAGTAGATTTGTGGCAGGTAGAGCAAGTGATAACTAAAAATATTAGCAGCGCAGGTGCTTTTCAGGAGCAAATCGATCTACTGAAAAGTGAAATCTCGAAGCTTTCGAAATAAAAATGACTTATGAAAAATGAAATTGCCAAGCTTCTTGAGGAGATGGAACGCTCAATAGAGGATCAATATTTATCGCGACAAGAAAGAAAGGATTTAAAGGCATTACTAAAAGAATTAAACTTTGACGATGCCAACAATTCGTGGTTGCTGAGTAAATTTAGAGATCTAGCTTTAGAAGCGAGCGCTGATACAGAATCGCAGCATCTTTTAAGTTGGTTTTACGAAGGGGCTAAATTAGTTTTAGGCTCAAAAGGGGAGAGTAGTGAAACTAAGGGACGGGCTTATTTCAGTCCAGGCGATGCCTGTCGAGATGCAATATTATATCAGCTTGCTAATGCTAAGACGTCGGTTGATATTTGCGTTTTCACCATTAGCGATGATATAATTAGTGAAGCCATTTTAGCGGCGCATCAACGGGGATTGCGAGTGCGGATTATTACCGATAATGATAAGGCCTTTGATATGGGGTCGGATGTAGATTATCTCCATGAAAAGGGAATCCCACTACGAACCGATCACACGAAAGTGCATATGCATCACAAATTCGCCTTATTCGATAGTGCCATATTAATAACGGGAAGTTATAATTGGACCCGTTCTGCGGCAAGCAGTAACTACGAAAACATTGTGGTATTAGAAGATGCGGGTTTAATTCGCAGTTTTAAAAATGAATTTGGTCGTTTGTGGACTAGCCTCGCTTAGTTTAGATCTGGTCGATGGACTTTAAAAAATCGGCCACCACAAAGGTGCTTCCGCCCACAAAAATGAAATCGTCGGCGTGGGTATTTTTTTGCGCTTCCTGATAAGCTTCCCCTACCGATGCGTAGCTCTTGCCCGCGAGACCCATTTTTAAGGCTTCTTGTTTTAAAACATCGGCATCTTTTGCACGGGGAATAGAGGCCGCGCAGAAATAGTAAATGGCACTTTTGGGCAGTAAACTTAAAATGGTCTGACTATCCTTATCGCCCACCATGCCCCAAACCATATGAAGTTGCCGGAAGCTATTGCTTTTAATTTGGTCAATAAGTTCGCGCACTCCCGCTTCGTTATGGCCTGTATCACAAACGGTTAAAGGATTTTCTTGAATAATATCCCAGCGACCCCGTAAACCCGTAAGCTGGGTTACGGAGCTTAATCCTTCTTGAATATGGTCTTGTAAATTGAAGCCTAATTTTTCAGCCAAACGGATGACCATTAAAACGCCCAGTAAGTTTTTAGCTTGGTATCTGCCAATTAAATCGCTGCTATATTTACTTTGCTGATAGGTGATTTCTTGGAGCGCAAAATAAATTGGCGCCGATGCTTCGAGGGCTTTGGCCTTAAATACTTCTTTGGTTTCCGCTTGAATTTCACTGATTACCACGGGCCTGTTGGCTTTGATAATGCCGGCTTTTTCGCCCGCAATCTTTTCAAGGGTATCACCTAAAAACTCAGTATGATCGTAGCCAATATTGGTGATTAAACTGATAAGAGGGTCAATAACATTGGTGCTATCCAAGCGGCCACCCATGCCTACTTCAATAATGGCAATGTCAACTTTTTCTTCGCGGAAATGATGAAAGGCTAGGCCAACGGTCATTTCAAAAAAGCTCAGTCCTAATTGACTAAAACTATCTTTATAGTTATCTACAAAGTCACAAACTTTTTCTGGGGCAATACATTCGCCATTGATTCGAATGCGTTCTCGGAAATCTACTAAATGTGGTGAAGTATAAAGTCCGGTCTTATATCCGGCAGCCTGAAAAATGGCGGCCAACATGTGCGAAGAAGAACCTTTGCCATTGGTGCCTGCCACGTGTATGCTTTTAAAGGAATTTTGTGGTTCCTCCAAAAGTTTCATTAAGGCGATGGTATTGGTTAAATCGGCTTTGTAGGCCACTTTACCAACACGCTGATACATTGGTAATTGCTGAAACAACCAGTCCAGCGTTTCTTGATAGCGACTCAAGTTCTTTTAAAATTATAAACGATATAGCCAGACTGTTGATCGGGAGCACTGCCATCTGCTTCCCAAGTGGTTTGCATAGCGGCTTTTTTAGCTTGATCGTACAAACAGCTACTGGTTGTGGTAGAGGCTGCGCCGCCGGGAATTCGTTCGCCCGCAATGGCCCGCACAACTTTGCCAGATTGGTTTACATAGATTTTCACTACTACACGACCTTCATCGCTGCAGGGGTAATTGGGTTTGGGTTTGGCTAAAGCGAGACGGTTGCCAAGTAAATAGTCTCCGTCGCCATTACCTCCACCACCGCCGTCGCCAATGCGATTGCTAGAGCGAGGGTCGCCATTTTCTTTGCCTTGATCTCCGCCACCTTGGGTTACGCCTTCCCCGCCAGATTGAGAGTTTTTCGTATTATCCAAAATACTTTGAAGGGCATTGGAAGGTTTAGGGTCGGGCTTTTCAACTGGCTTTTCCTCCTGTGTTTCCGTGGGAGTATCTGTTTTTTCTGGCTTGTCTTCTTCCTCTTTAGTTTGGCTTTCCTCGCTGCTGCTTATGGTGGGCGCATCTTGCCAATCTTGGGTTTTTACACTTTCTTCTGAATTGGAAGTACTGCTCGTGGTGCTAGGGCTTTCGTTGCTTACAACAGCTTCTTCGCCAAAGCCATCTTCGGCATAACCGAAATTAATAAGCACACCCGCTTCTGGTTTCGGATCGTAATAACTAAGACCTAGGAAAAGAAATAAGATAAAGAGGATGCTATGGAAAATTAAAGTTCCAATTAGTCCATTGCGTTGATCTTTATCTTTAAAGTAACTCTTCATCTTAACTAGGGTCTGTGGCCGCGATTATTTTCAATTTATTGCGGTAAGCAATATCCATTACATCTACCACCATTTCGTAAGGTACGGCTCCATCTGCGCGAAGCAATAACACGGCTTCGTCGATATCTTTGATCTGTCTAAGGATTTCGTTTTGCAATTCATTGGAATTCACAATGGTGTTGCCTACCGAAATTTGCTTGTCAGCAGATATATTCACTACTACATCTTTGCGCTTTACCGATTGCGCATCACTTTTAGGTAATACGAGATCGAGGGCGCTGGTGGTCACTAAGGTAGATGCGATCATAAAGAAGATGAGTAATAGGAACACAATGTCCGTCATACTACTCATACTAAATTCGGCGCTAACCTTGCTTCGGCGATTCAAGTCCATATTAAACGGGTTCGTTTAAAAGATCGAGGAATTCCGTGGCGCGCACTTCCATGTTGTAAATGGATTGATTCACCTTACTTACTAAAATATTGTAACCTAAATAAGCAATAATTCCCACCGCTAGACCTGCAACGGTAGTTGTCATGGCGGTGTAAATTCCTTCCGCTAGCATTTCAATATCAATTTGTCCACCTGCTGCGGCCATTTCGTGGAAGGCTAAAATCATCCCGATTACAGTTCCTAAGAAACCGATCATGGGAGCAGCTCCCGCGATGGTGGCTAGGGAGGGAAGGTTTTTTTCGAGAAGTGAAACTTCCAATTTGCCGGTATTTTCGATAGCGGTGCTAATATCCTTTAAGGGTTTGCCGATGCGTGAAACGCCTTTAGCAATCATACGTGCCGCGGGAGTGTTTTCAGATTGACATTGCGCTAAGGCTGAGTCGAGGCGGCCATTCATAACATTTTCTTTAATGTTATTCATAAAATTGGTGTCCATTTTATTGGCCCGCTTAATCGCTCCCCACCTTTCTATGAAAATGTATACTGCGATAATGGATAGAATAAAAAGCACGGTCATAATCAGGATTCCTCCCGGTCCGCCACTGCTTACTAATTCCCAAACGCTTAAGGTTTTTTCAACGGGTTCTTCGCTTAAAGACTCTTCTGCCGGAAGGCTAATTTGAAGAAAAGGTACTTTCATAGATGTGCTTGTTAATGCCGTAAATATAACGGCCTACAAAGCACCTGCGTATGTAGGGCGCAGAGAGAAATTAACAAATTAAAGTTTAAAGCTTAAAGATCCGCTTAAGCTGCTGAATTGCCCAAGCGGATCTTAGTATGTTTTTGTAATACGGCCTTTAATTTTCGCTTTATAAGTGGAAAATACTTTCTTGAATGATGTACACTCCGGCGCCCGCTAAATAACCAATTACGGCGAGAAGGCTGATGCGACGAATATACCAACCAAAGGAGATGTTTTCTAATCCCATTACGGCAACACCTGCCGCAGAACCAATGATTAAGGCACTACCGCCTGTTCCCGCGCAGTAAGCTAGGAATTCCCAAAAAAGCCCATCTTGTGAAAACAGACCCCCCATAGCAGCATCAATATTATACATACCCATACTTGCGGCTACTAATGGCACATTATCTACGATGGCGGAAAGAATTCCAATAATTAAGCTTACGGAGTAAACTCCCGCTTCAGTATCGGTGCCAATACTATTGTCAAGGGTGTTGGCTAATTCGCCTAGCTGACCGGCTGATTGCAAACTAGCAACGGCCAATAAAATTCCTAAGAAAAACAATACACTGGCCGTATCTACCTTGCGTAAAACCCCAATTACAGATAGATTGTAGCGTGCTTCACGATTTTTAGTGTGATGCATTAATTCGGTAATTAACCATAAAACACCTAAGCTCATCATCATTCCCATGAAAGGAGGAAGGTGGGTGTAAGTTTTGAAAATTGGCACGAAAAGAAGCCCTAATACACCGGCTGTGAAAACAATATTTCTTTCTCTTTCCGTGGTTGGGTTTATGAAATGTTCTTTACTGCTGGCACGCAGAGGACGTTTTACGTTGCCCTTCATTTTAAAGCTCAGAATGAAAAGGGGAATGAGAATCGCGAAAAGCGAGGGAATAATTAGTTTAATAATTACGGCTGAGGCGGTAATTTGGCCACCGATCCAAAGCATAGTAGTGGTTACATCTCCAATAGGGGACCAAGCGCCACCAGCATTGGCTGCGATTACTACCATCCCTGCATAAAGCCAACGATCTTGTTGATCGTCGATGAGTTTTTTAAGTAAGGATACCATTACAATAGAAGTAGTAAGGTTATCCAATGCAGCAGAGAAGAAGAAGGTAAGAATACATACAATCCACATCAGCTTTAGGCGATTAGTGGTCTTGATGCGATTGGTGATTACGCTAAAACCTTCGTGGGCGTCGATAAGCTCTACGATAGTCATAGCGCCCATTAAGAAGAAAAGAATGGAGGCAATTTCCCCTAGATGTTCTAAAATTTGAAACTCGGTAACATAATGTTGGGTGACTTCTAGCGGTGCGGTTATGCCTTTTTCTTCGGCAAACATCTCTAAAATGAAATGTGGTATGGCGTTAAAGTCTACAATTCCTTCAGCACCTAATACGTAAATAGCCCAGCACAGTGTGCCCGTGATTAGGGCAGAAGCAGCTTTGTCAACATGAATATTATGTTCTAGGGCAATTGCTAAATAGCCTAAGACAAAAACTACAATCATTAAAGTGTACATACAAGAGTTTTTTTTGGCTTAAACTAGTTGCTTTAAGGCAATTTCGTAAGCAGTTTTTGTAATTTCTAGTTTAGAGGATTTCAAGGCATAGGTGTTTTCTAAAGCCTTCTTAATAACAGTAGAGGTATCGTCAAAAATTGCTTGGTCGTTTAACTCTATTTCATCTTGCATTAGGTAGGCGAAAACGCGCGCCATGCCGCAATTGGAAATGAAATCGGGAATACAGTTTACTTGTTGGTCGGCATATTCGGCAATTGGCCCATAAAAAATTTCATTATCGGCAAATGGCACATTTGCGCCGGAAGAAATTACTTCCAAACCATTGTCAACCATTTCATCTAAATTACTTTTGGAAATCAATCTAGATGCGGCAGCAGGAATAAAAATTTCAGCGCCAATGCTCCAGATTTTGTGATTGATTTCCTCGAAAGGAATAAGATTATCGCTCACCAAGAAATTTCCTTCGCGGGCATTGTATAGGGCTACAATTTCTTCGAGACTAAAACCAGCTTCATTAATTAACCCGCCAACGCGGTCAATAATTCCAACAATTTTAGCACCTTCTTTTGCAAGGTAGAAAGCTGCTGCCGAAGCAACATTTCCCCAACCCTGAATGATAACTCGTTTGTTTTTGAGCTCGCCGCCGTAAATAGTATAAAAGTGACGAACGGATTCTGCTGTACCATAACCCGTAATTAAATCGGCTACGGTATATTGGTTGGCTTCGCCTGGCGTAAGTTCGCTAGCTGCTACGGGTAGTAGAACGCCCTTTTGTAACTGGGCAATTTTTTGAGTTTTACTGCTTTCGTTAGGTTGAAAGTGACCAATTAAGACACCTTCTTGCGGGTGTTCAATGCCTAGTTCGCGGGTAATAGGGATAACCTCATGGATTTCGTCCACGTTTAAATCACCACCGGTACCATAATAGTTCTTTAATAAGGGTTTTACCGCCTTGTACCAACGTTCTAAAACGCCAGCCTTTCGCGGATCATTAGGATTGAAGTTTATACCACTTTTGGCGCCGCCAATGGCAGGACCAGCAACGGTAAACTTAATTTCCATGGTTTTAGCGAGACTAAGAACTTCATGTTCATTAAGACCTTCACGCATACGGGTGCCACCGCCAGCTGCTCCACCGCGCAGAGAGTTGATAACCACCCAACCTTCGGCGGTAGTTAAGCTATCATGCCAGTGAAAAACAATTTCTGCCGCTTTGGCCTCGTATAATTTTAGTAAGTCTTTCATGCTTTATCTTAATTGGGCGCAAAAGTATAAAATCAGGAGGCTTTTATTACGGAATTGGCAAATAGAATCGCCATTATAATCTGAATTCCGTGATTAAGTTTATATCTGGTCGAACCGAGGTTTGAAAATGCGTCCACTGCAGTGATCTTTTCTTGCGCCAGTTACAGAGCTCAATACATTTACCTTTTCATTTAGAGCTAAGAGGCCGAGGTAGGCAAAAATTAGAGCTTCCTTGAAGTGTAAAACTTCTTCAGACGCCACGGTAATTTTTTTATTGCTTAAAAAACGGATACGGTCTATCAAATGTTCATTCAATCCGCCACCACCGCTTATCAGGCAATTTTGGATATTATTGGTAATAAGGCAGTTACTTATTTGTCTAGCGCTGTGTTCGCTTAAGCTAGATATGATCACTTCTAGGCTTAGAGCCCTTCTCGCAATTAAGGGAAAGATTTCTTTTTGTACCCATTCTATACCCAAACTTTTAGGAGGCCTTTTTTGGTAGAATTCTAATGCATCTAACTCGGCCACTAAATCTTGATCAAAAGGGAAGGTGGCGGCGATTACCCCACCGTCATCGTAGGGTAGTCCTAGTTTTTGGCAGTAAAAATTGAGTGCAATATTTAGGGGGCAAATGTCAAAAGCTATTCTTTGCTCATCTCGGTCGAAGGAAATATTAGCAAAGCCCCCTAAGTTTAAACAGGCTTGATGTTCAGCAAAAAGATCTCTATCGCCAATAGGAACTAAGGGAGCACCTTGTCCGCCTAGAATAACATCGTTACTGCGGAAATCGGTGATGGTAGTAATGCCAGTAAAGGCGGCTATTTCTGAGCCACCACCAAGCTGATAAGTTATGCCTTTGTGCGGCTGGTGAAACCAAGTATGCCCGTGGGAAGCGATAAAATCGACTGCCAGTTGATGGTCATCAATAAACTTTTTACTGGCTTGCGCGAGATAGGTTCCATAACTATGGTTGAGTTCTAATAGCGCTTCTGCAGATAGGTTTTTATACTGTAATTTTTCCTGCCACTCATCAGAATAGGGGAGGGTAATCGCTTGATTGATTCTAAAATGCCAAGCTTCATCTTGCCAAAATTCTACAGCACAGATGTCTAGCCCATCTAAGGAAGTGCCAGACATTAAACCTAATGCTTTGTATAAACGCTTTCTATTAAATTTTTCGCTCATAAAATGTACCTTTGCAGTCCTTTCAATAAGCTACAAGATTAACTAATATTTGTTATGAGATTTGAACTAACAGAAGAGCATTTGATGATTCAGCAGGCGGCAAGAGATTTTGCCCAAAATGAATTGTTACCAGGAGTGATTGAGCGCGATAGCAAACAAGAATTTCCTGCTGAGCAGATTAAGAAGATGGGAGAGCTCGGTTTTATGGGTATGATGGTGGATCCTAAGTACAATGGTGCTGGATTAGATACAATTTCATACGTATTAGCTATGGAGGAAATCTCCAAGGTAGATGCCTCTGCTTCGGTAGTAATGAGTGTAAACAACAGTTTAGTATGCTGGGGTTTAGAAAAATTCGGCACCGAAGAGCAAAAGGAAAAGTATTTGAAGCCTTTGGCGGCGGGAGAGAAGATTGGTGCTTTTTGCCTTTCTGAGCCAGAAGCGGGTTCTGATGCTACTTCACAAAGAACTACTGCAATCGATAAAGGCGATCATTACTTGATAAATGGAAACAAAAACTGGATTACTAATGGAAATTCAGCCTCTGTTTATTTAGTAATGGCCCAAACGGATGTAGAAAAAGGTCACCATGGTATCAACTGCCTTATCGTAGAACGCGGAATGGAAGGTTTCGTAGTAGGTAAGAAAGAAGATAAAATGGGTATCCGTGGATCTGATACGCATTCTTTGATGTTCCAAGACGTGAAGGTTCCCAAGGAAAATAGACTGGGAGACGAAGGCTTTGGTTTTAAATTCGCCATGAAAGTATTAAGTGGTGGACGTATTGGTATTGCTGCCCAAGCCTTAGGTATTGCCAGTGGGGCTTATGAATTAGCTCTTAAATACGCTAAAGAACGTGTTACTTTTGGTAAGCCCATTGGTATGCACCAGGGAGTAGGCTTTAAGTTAGCCGATATGGCAACTGAAATTGAAGCGGCCCGTTTAATGTGTTTAAAAGCGGCTTGGTTAAAGGATCAAGGAGAGAACTTTGATAAAGAAAGCGCCATGGCTAAACTTTTTGCCTCAGATGTAGCTATGAAAACTACGGTAGAAGCAGTACAAGTTCACGGCGGCTACGGTTACGTAAAAGAATACCACGTTGAGCGCCTAATGCGTGATGCTAAGATTACGCAGATCTATGAGGGTACTTCTGAAATTCAGAAGATTGTTATCTCACGTGCTGTGTTAGCAGACTAGTTGAGATAGATTCGATAAAACAGCAAAGCGGCCTTCATTTTAAAATGAGGCCGCTTTTTTTTCTGAATCTGAGTTGGATGTGAACTTAGGCCTCAGACCTCTTATAAATCGGTTTAAAGCAAATCCGCCGCTTTTTCTAGCTGCATGCCCCGGCTGCCCTTAATCAATATTATTTTATCGCTCGGTTCATTCTCTTTAAGGAAACTAAGTAATTCGTTGGTGCTAGCAAATCGAAGGGCTTCTGACTTGGTTTTCATAAAAGCCTCACCTACTAAAAGTACCTGCTCAAAGTCGAACTTAGCCGCATGGTCTGCTGCCAATTGATGCTCTGCATTACTATAATCTCCGAGCTCAAACATATCACCCAGAATTACCCATTTAGGAGTTTCTTCCGATTTTAGACCAGCAAAATTTTCTATTGAAACCTGCACGCTACTCGGATTGGCATTGTAATAATCTCGCAACAACATATTGGCCTTTCCTTGATCTAGCTGCGAGCGGTTATTATTGGGTTTGTATGATTCAATGCCTGCTTTTATTTCCTCGGGGCTTAATCCGAAATAGGAGGCCAAGCTAATGGCAATGGAAATATTATTAAAGTTGTACTGTCCTGTTAACTGAGAGTGAATTTCTAAGCCAGAAAATTTAGCACTAATAAAATTATTGCCGCTTGAAGTAGGTTCGATAATAAAATCAGCTTGCTCGACTTTACCAAAGGTAATTTGAGTAAGGCCTTTACTCTTTTCCATTTGTATGGGATCATCTAGGTTTACTAAAGCCTTTTTAGCATGCTTTCGCAGATGATCATATAGTTCGCTTTTACCTTTTACAACACCTTCAACGCCGCCAAAACCTTCTAAATGGGCTTTGCCATAATTGGTTATTAGTCCGATGTCTGGTAGGGCAAGAGAGCTTAAAAATGCGATTTCTTTTTGGGCGTTCGCCCCCATTTCAATAACGGCAATTTCGTCTTCATTAGTGATGCTGAGGAGACTTAAGGGTACGCCAATGTGATTGTTTAAATTACCCTTGGTATAGGCTACTCGATATTTTTGTTTTAGAGCAGCAACAATTAATTCTTTGGTAGTGGTTTTGCCATTACTCCCTGTGAGCGCTATAACAGGAATGCTTAATAACTCACGGTGAAAAACAGCCAAATGCTGAAGGCATGTTAAGACATCATCAACAAGGATAGTTTGACTTTCTAATTGCGCTTCTGGATCATCTATAACGCAATAACTAGCTCCATTTGCTAATGCCTGTTTACAATATTGGTTTCCATCGAAAGAAGGACCTTTTAAAGCAAAGTACATTTGTCCTGCGGTAATGCTGCGAGTATCGGTAGATACTCCCTGAGACTTTAAGAATAAGTGGTGTAGCTTAGAAATTTCCATAAAAAAACCCTGACGTTAATGTCAGGGTCAAATATCTTAATTATAACGATAACGTTTAAACTTATCTTTCTTCGGTTTGCTACCGCGTTTCTCTCGGTCTTCATCTTGGTTTTGGAATCCAACACGATCCATTGCACAACGGAAGCCGATAAAGTCAGTAGATTGATCTTCTTCTAGGAAGCGACGAGTACCA
Organism: Bacteroidota bacterium; assembly: GCA_003045865.1. Classification (GTDB taxonomy): domain Bacteria; phylum Bacteroidota; class Bacteroidia; order Flavobacteriales; family Schleiferiaceae; genus Croceimicrobium. Next base: position 73,205 of record PZPB01000002.1, read on the forward strand.
GGACTTAACCAGTAAGCATTATCTTTCCAGCTACCACCTTTGTAAACACGAGTAGTATTTCCTACTAAAGTAGTTTGCGAGTAATCGTACATTAATGCTTCACCTTCTTCTGTTTCAGTGTCATAATACTGTGAAGATTGCTTATCACCATCGATAAAGTCGCGGTAATCAGATTTCTTATAGTTACGACGATCTAGGTTTTCCTCTTCAGTAACATCTCTAACAGGAAGTTCACCAGGTAAGCGCACGATGCTAGAATCACTAGCATATTGTGGTTCTTGCAATACCTCTAAAGCCCCTAAACCTTGGTAATCTTGATCCCAAGTTTGGAATTCGTTTCCACGGAAAGGATTCAAACCGGTCACATCTTCCAAAGACAAAGGACGGTAAACATCTAGAACCCATTCAGCCACGTTACCAGCCATATCATATAAACCATAATCATTAGGAGGGTAGAACTTTACTTGCATGGTAGTAGCAGCTTGGTCATTTAACCAACCACCAGTTCCCATGAAGTCGCCCTTGCCACGCTTAAAGTTGGCCAACATATCACCCCTGTTTTTCTTATCTGGATTTCTGGAAGAACCACCATTCCAAGTGAACTTGTTTGCATCAGTTACGCGGTTGTAAACTCGGCTTCCAGCATTTCCATAAGCGGCATATTCCCACTCAGCTTCTGTTGGTAAACGATATTTAGGGAGTAAGATACCATCTTCAATACGTACAGGACGGCCTTCGTCACCATAAGCGCTATTAGGATTGTTATCCCTTAAACCTTTTTTGTTTTGTTGAGCGTATTCACCGCTTTTGTAAAGATATACTTCAGTGTTGAAGTGATCTGCATCCGATTGATCTGGGAATTCATTGAAAATACCTTCTCGAATCAGAATGTTTTCATTTACACGATCCGTTCTCCAAGAACAAAACTTCATCGCCTGAATCCAACTTACACCAACAACAGGGTAAAAATTATAAGCTGGGTGACGGAAGTAATTTTCCACGTACATTTCGTTGTAGGCCAACTGAGTTCTCCAAACTAAAGTGTCAGGAAGAGCGGTACGTAGGATTTCTGGATAATAGTCAATATCGAATACACGACGAATCCAGTAAAGGTACTCGCGATAATCCGTATTGGTAATTTCGTTTTCGTCGATGTAGAAAGATTGTACAGAAACCTTGCGAGGGATATTGTCCCAATCTTGGTAAACGTCTTGTTCTACACGACCCATTGTGAAGGTTCCCCCTTCTACAAATACGAGCCCTGGTCCCGTTTCTTGGCCATCATAGTCTGTGTTTACGCTGAAGCCACCATTGTCGCTATCATTGTAAGACCAGCCTGTTGCATTACTTTTATCGCCACCGCAGGAGCTAAAAAGAAAGAGCCCCGCCAATGCTGGGCTAATGCTGCGTATAAACTTAAGTTTATTCATATGCCTTTAATACTCTTTAAATATCTAAACTAAAACTTAGGACAATTTATTGCCTTGGTCTTCTTTCTAACTGTTCTACAAGGTAATCTGTAGTTCAATGAGATTTCATGTGCGCCACCAAGATCATTGTTTAAACCAGAAACGGTAAAGTCGTAACTATATCCAACACCCCATTGTCCTTCTATTGGAGCGTAACCTAATAATATTACTATAGCATCCGGATTAAAGGAACTTACTCGATAACCTAAACCACCGCTGATATCTCCTCTTGCGAAAGATATGTTAGAAGTTAGTTGGTTGTAAGGACCTTGATTTTGGTAAACAACATTGGGAAGAAGGTAATTTTGAAGATCCGTATAAAGACGCTTACGGCCTAAAGGAATGATCAAACCAGCATGTGCTGCAATTTTGGTAGGTAATTTATCCTGAACGAAGAAACCAACATCGGGTGAAGTTAAATGTGATGCAGCTACACCGAAGTAAAATTTCTCGGTATATCCAATCAAACCAGCGCTTAGATCAACTACACCAGTACTATTATTGCCGGGAGGAACTTCGCTTGATTCTCTAACAAAACCAAAGTAGGGATCAATTTGATCGGGGAAGGTAAAGCTGTTCCAGTTTAAGTTAATTTGACGATAACCTGCTTGGAAGCCCGCTAAAACTGTAAACTTTCTAGAAGCTTTTAGGTGGTAAGAATAGGCAACCGCAACATCTGTAGTTGCGAAAGCTCCGTCACCCGCTTCATCTTGCATAAGCATTATTGCCAAACCACCATTTAAGCTTTCTACGTATTGATCGTAAGTAGCACTATAGGTTTGATATATGCTTAGTACTGGGTACTGGTTGCGGTAATTTAAACTTACCCGTGGACACTGTGAAGTACCCGCGAAGGCAGGATTCAAGTATATCGGGTTAGCATAAAATTGACTGAAATGCGCATCCTGCGCCTTAAGCATAGAGCCTAGGCCTAAAACAAAGATCGCCGTAAGGGTTAGTAGTTTCTTATTCATACTCTCTTGAGAGTTTCGGGTACAATGATACAAATATTTGAGAATACATCACTAATTTTAACATCATCCTCCCAGAAAAAATCAATTTTTTTAAGATCAATATTGATAGAACCAATTTTCGCAGCTAAAAGTATATAATCTAATTAGGAATGCGCACTTTTTAATATGATCTTTCGTTAATCTTGCAGTTAATAATCTGAATTTTTGTGGATAGGATGCGAGTACTGTACCGATTTACTTTTGTTTTTCTAGCGATGTTTTCGTTGTATACTCTTAAGAGCCAAGATAATAAGGCTAAGATTTATGCAATTAATTGGCTAGAGCCCTTAGCGGTTGGGCCAGAGAAGCTCCAAAGGCAAATATACTTTGAGGGGGCAGATTTTGATGTAGAGAACCCGCTTGTGCCAAAATTTTGTAGTCAAGTACCTGCAAATTTTCCGAAAAGCAGAGGTATTGAACTAGCTAATCTCAAATGGGAAGCTATTCCCTCTAATCAATTAGCAGCACTAAGTCAGTTTAGCTTTGCCGCTCAAATAGAAATAGAATTAGGTAGAGGCTTTTCACGAGAGGCAGGTCCTCAATTGAGTTTTTGTTTCTATCCATTCGCTCTGCGCAATGGGGTCAAGAGTAGATTGGTTTCTTTTTCGGTAGAGTCTTCAGCAGAGGTTTTACCAAGCCTAGAAGAAAGTGTCTCTTACACGAAGAAGTTAAATAATTCATTATTGGATGCGGAAGGATGGCATAAGATATCGATTGCTGAAACTGGCATGTATAAGATTACACCTGGCTTTTTAAGCAGTAATAATATAAGCAGCTCAGAGGTAGCAATTAGTGCAATAAGAGTAGCTGGAAACGGCGGAGGAATGCTTGCTGAAGCTTTTACTGGTAGTCGCCCCGTGGATATTATTGATCAGGCCTTAAAGGTTAACGATGTAAATGGTGATGGCCTATTTAATGGTAATGATTATATCCTCTTTTATGCCCAAGGGCCACATACTTTTTCATATAATGCAGGTGGTAATCGATATGATTATGGCAATAATATTTACCGAGATCTAAATTATTACTTCATTAATCTAAACGGAGGAGGAAAGGTCCCTATTTCACAAGTTAGCCTTAGTAATCCTCAACAGCAGGTAAATGCCTTTGACGATTTTGCCGCGGTAGAAGACGATAATGTAAATCTAGTTGGAACCGGCCGACAGTGGTTTGGTGATATTTTTGAATTCACCCTTAGCTACAATTACAGTTTTAACTTTCCGAATGTTATTACCAGCGAGCCAGCACAGTTGTTAGTAGATGTTGTAGGTCGATCTAGTTCGAATAATACGCTTATTAATACTAGATATGCGAATCAACAAATTCTAAGCAATGCCATACCTGCTTACCAAACTTTTGGCGACTATCCAAATTTTGTTGAACGCTCGCAGCAACGAACAAGCTTTTTGCCTCAGGGTGCAAATATCACGCTAAATCTGAGCTACGATAATAGCGCTAATCCCAGCGCTGTGGCTTGGTTAGATAAGATTGTTCTCAATGTTCGTCGGCAATTATCTTTTGCTGGGATTTCAAATTCTTTGCAGTTTAGAGATTCTCGTTCCATCGCTTCAGGCAATCGAATCGAATACCGAATTTCGCAACCGCCCGCAAATCTCTTCATTTGGGATGTTACGGATGTCGCGAATATTGCAGAAATATCAGGGACCTATCAAAGCGATGGTTCTTACACCTTTGTGGCAGATGCTAGTAGTTTAAAAGAATATGTGGCTTTTACCGGTAGTGATTTTAATACCCCCACTTATATAGAAGCGATTGAAGCTCAGAATCTACACGGAATGCCAATTCCCGAAATGATTGTAATCAGTCACTCTAACTTTCTCCCCGCAGCAGAAGATTTAGCAGCTTTTCATACCGATCAAGAAAATGTAGCTTCAGCAGTGGTAAGTTTAGAGCAGGTTTATAATGAATATGGCAGTGGAGGTGCGGATATTACCGCGATTCGCGATTTTATTAAAGATCTTTATAATCGCTCAACAAATAATCGTTTCAAATATGTTCTCCTTTTTGGGGATGCCTCTTACGATTATAAGGATCGCCTCAGTGGCAACACTAATTATATTCCCACTTATCAATCGAGCTTTTCTTTTTCACTAGGTTCATCCTTTATTACGGACGATTATTTTGCTTACATGAATGTTGGCGAGGCTATCAATTTTAATGGTGCGGTAATGGACTTGGGATTGGGCCGTATTCCAGTGGAAACATTAGGTCAAGCTCAATCTTATGTGGACAAGATTAAAAGATACGTGGCGGGGCAAGATCGCTTTGGTGATTGGAGAAATCGCATTCTTTTAATGGCTGATGATGTGGATGAGCTTTGGGAGCGTTCTTATTTTGTGCCTAACTCAGAATCGCTGGAAGCGCGTGCTAAAGCAACTTCTGGTTCTTATAATGTTGAGAAAATTTACTTAGACGCCTATCAACAGCAAACTACTACGGGTAGTCAAAGTTATCCAGAAGCTCGTCGTGATATGTATCGTAAGGTTCAAAGAGGGTGCTTATTAACGAACTATATCGGGCATGGGGGTGAAATTGGTTTGGCTTCAGAAAGGCTTTTGCAATTAGCGGATGTAACATCTTGGTCTAATAATGATGCACTTTCTTTATTTCTTACTATCACGTGTGAATTTACTCGTTTCGATGATCCTAAGCGCGTATCTGCCGGCGAGCAATTACTGTTAAACCCTATCGGTGGTGCAATAGCGCTGCTTTCTACCACTAGAGTGGTGGGAGTGCAAGGTGCAGTAGACCTAAATAGCGCAATTTTTGACACAATTTTGGTTCGCCCAGATGGCAATCCTCAAACGCTCGGTCAGATTATTAGAGCTGCTAAAAATGATTCTTATGTTATTGGTCGATCTACTAAAACTAAATTTTCATTAATCGGCGACCCGGCTTTGCGTTTAGCCGTTCCATACTACAAGGTTAACACCAGTACCTTAAACGGAAAGCCTATAAATTCTGCGCTTCAGGATACGGCAAAAGCACTTTCACTGGTTCAAATTACCGGTGAGCTTGCTGATTTAAATGGTTTGAAACTTTCAGATTTTGACGGAGTTTTAAGTGTAAGTGTCTTCGATAAAGTGGCACAACGGCAAACCCTAGTTAATGATGGCGTAGGTGCACCAGTCGGATTTAAAGATCAGAGCTCCTTAATTTATAGAGGTAAAGTGCAGGTCTCTAAAGGAGATTTCAGCTTCGAATTTAGAGTGCCGTTGGGGATAAATTATCAGTTTGGTAATGGCAGAATTAGCTATTATGCTTTTGATGCCCAAGAGCGTGATGCTTCAGGATATTACGACAGTATCGTAGTCGGAGGCTACAATGAAAATGCGCCCATCGACAACATCGGACCCGAAATAGAATTGTTTATGAATGATGCTTCGTTTGTAAGAGGCGGAATTACGGGTGAATCTCCTTTTATATATGCACGCCTGACTGATTCAGCTGGAATCAATACGGTAGGAAATGGAGTGGGGCAGGATTTACGAGCGGTCTTAAATAATAAAACAGATCAGCCTTACATATTAAATGAGTTTTATGAGGCGGATTTGAATTCCTACCGTTCGGGAGAGGTGAGGTACCAATTATTTGATTTGGATCCAGGTGATTATACTATCGAGATGCGGGCTTTCGACATTTATAATAATCCCACCGAAGTTAGTACCGATTTTGTTGTAGCCGAAAGTGCGGATTTAGCCTTGAAGAGGGTACTGAATTATCCTAACCCTTTTACTACCTATACCGAATTTCAATTTGAACACAACCGCGCCAATCAAAATCTTGAAGTACAGGTGCAGATTTTCACCGTATCGGGAAAATTAGTCAAAACGATAAATCAAGAAATTAATTCATTAGGTAACCGCGTTACTGGAATTAAATGGGACGGACTTGATGATTATGGCGATAAAATTGGGAAAGGCGTATATATTTACCGACTGAAAGTAAGAAGCCAGATCGATAATAGTCAAGCGGATGAATATGAAAAGCTAGTTATTTTGCGTTAAGCTCCTTAATTATTAATAATCTATTTTTGCCAACCGATTAAAAACAAATGATGAAACACTTTATTGCGTGTTTGCTCGCTTTAACGATTACAACAGGAAGCCTTAAGGCTCAATTTGGTGGTCTTGAAGGAGATGGAAGTTATTTTGAATCTTTAAGAACCATATCCACCGCAGTGCCAATTATTGCCGTTTCTCCTGATGCACGTGCAGGAGGAATGGGCGACGTAGGAGTAGCAACGATTCCCGATGTGAATGCAATCTATTGGAATACGGCCAAATTAGCCTTTCTGGAAGAAGGTACTCGTTCTTTGTCTTTATCCTATACCCCATGGCTTAATCGCTTGGTTAACGATATTAACCTAGCACACGTGTCCTATGCTTTTAAGTTCGACGATAAGCAAGGACTTGCTCTCGCGATGCGTTATTTCTCTTTGGGCGAAATAAATTTCCGTGATGAAAACAATAGCCCCCAGGGAACAGGCCAACCTTATGAGCTTACCCTAAATGCAGGCTACGGACTAAAGCTAAGTGATTACTTTAGTATGGGAGTGGGGCTTAGATTTATTTATAGCGATTTAACTAACGGCTTGCAAACGGCCGGAATTGAAACGACTCCTGGCTCATCTATCGCTGCTGACTTAGGATTTTACTACCAAGGAAAGCGCATGAGTATGGGCGGAGGGCAGTACCAAAGTTTCTCAGCAGGATTAAATGTTAGTAATGTGGGCGGAAAGATATCTTACGGCACCTCACAAGAATCGGCTGATTTTTTACCCGCTAACATGCGCTTAGGCGCTGGCTATCATTTAGAGATTGATCGCTATAATAAATTCTCTTTTTACGCGGATTTAAACAAACTTCTTGTGCCAACCCCGCCGGTAAGGGATGACAATGGGGAGATTACTGCAGGATTGGATGATAATGTTTCTCCATTTGCCGGTATTTTTCAGTCATTTAATGATGCTCCTGGTGGCTTTTCAGAAGAGCTAGAAGAAATAATTTACAACGCTGGAGTAGAATATTGGTACGATGGTAAATTTGCTTTTCGCGGGGGTTACCAATTTGAAGATTCTCAAAAAGGAGGAAGACAATACTTTACTATAGGTTTGGGAATTCAATACAATGTATTCGGATTGGACTTTGCCTATTTAATCCCAGCATCGCCTGTGGTGCGATCTCCATTAGAAAATACTTTACGTTTCAGCCTGCTCTTCAATTTCGAGCAAGGAGAATAATAAGAATGAATAACAAAGGCGATATTAATATCTCTTGCA
>PZPB01000145.1 GCA_003045865.1 Bacteroidota bacterium
GCCAATCTCTTTCAAAAGATCTCACTTTGTTTTTATCGAAAGGCTAAGAGAGGAAAAGTTAATTAGGGTATTCCTTATACTTCTAAGAGAAATAAGACTATTGAAACTAACGCCCTAATCACCTCTCGCTCTTTCAGTCTCTCTCTAGCTTTTTACTTAGAACAGTATCTTCGGTAATTAAACGGTTAAAACGCCATTTCCTGCCGTCGTAAATTTGCTCCACACTTATAACACCAAATTTAAAAATCCAACTGTTCGTAGTTTTGGTTAAAAAAAATCTTGAAACTATTCTAGTCTTGCCCGCTTGATATATTTTTTTCATTTTTTGATCCCCCCAGATCATGATAAATTAGACTATCATCTGTATTTTCGAGAGCAAAGAACAGAGATACAGCGATACAAGGCCCGAATAAGGAGTTGCGAGTCTAAAAAGATTAGTATTAATTGTGTTGTATTGAAATTTTATTTATTTATTTATTGTATTGTATGTATCTGATAATAAGGAATTAAGATTAAGAAAGTGTGAAATATGTATGATAAAATAAAGTCTAAAGAATATTAGAAGAGGCAATGACAATGTGGGGTAAATATTAGCCTATGATTGGAAGTACGGCGGCGAGGTGATAGCTCATAAGATTTCTATCAGGTAAATTGATATTTCGGTCAAATAAAGAGGCTGGTTCGGGCACTCTGTGATTCCATAAGGAAGGGTGGAGAATGGGGCCCCTGGTTTTCTGTGTCTTTACTAGCCTCAATTTCTAAGCTGTGAGCTAAACCTCTTAGCAGTGCTTTTTGCCATTAGTAGCTACTTTTAAGAAAACATCATTGCCTTACTAAAAGCGAGACGAAGTTCTTAAAAAAGGGCGAGGGCAACAAATGCATTGTTTTTTGGTGGATGTGATGGGAGTGAATTTATAATAATTAGATTGATTGAAAACGTTAATTGGTTAATGAATAATATTGAAAATTAGACAGTTAAGTTTTATATGGTAAATAAAGAGAGATAAATTTGGTTTTTTTTTAACAGAGTTAAGTGCGACGATACACAGAAATAGATATTCCTAGATAGTGAAAATTTGAATGAATATAGGTTACTGGTTTGACAATTTCTACGAGGTTGCTAATTCGAGAATGATTTATAAATTCAATATTTGCTTGGACAATTAGAAGGGTGTTTCGCTTCACTAGAGAGGTTTATCTTGCGTTAAGTCTTAATGTTGCCCCTCCACCTCTGGTGGAAGGGCAATTATTACAGTTTAAAGATCTTTGACAGGAGAAGTTTTATCAGTTAAACTGCAGCTGGACTTTTTCATAAAATGAAAAGTAGCAATAATAGCTCTGGCTATATTCACAAAGGTGCATAATGCACCCAATAAAGGTTGTAGAAAGTGCTATCACCGCTTGCGCGACAGATTGTTAGAAGCTAATCACAAACGCTTGTATAGAATCTATAAACTAACGGGCTTACCTTAACGTCGCAAACAGAGGAAACGGCTACTGGAGCGAGTTAAGGAAACTATTGTCATAACAGAGGTGTTTCAGGAGAGTTGGAGTATTGATTTTGCGCTTCATGAACAGGACAGAGCAATGGTTGTGAGTTCAGAAGCTTTAAAATGATGGATGATTACAGCCAAGAAAAGCTGTTTATTAAGGCCGATTGCGCACTAAAGGTCCGCAGTGTAGTTTGGGTCTTTAATCAAATAATTAACAAAAAACAGCAAACTTCAGAGCATAGGCATGGAGGATGGTGTTGGGTTTATCGTTCTCCTATCTCAAAAATGGAGTGAAACAAATGAAATTGACTTTCATTATATTCAACCAGGCAAGTCTACTGAGAATGAAGTCATGGATCGACCTAATAAGAGCCTACCGAGAAGCTGCACTAGACAGTCGCCTCTACAATACTTTAGATGAAGTTCGAATGATTAAAGAAATGGGCAAATGACTACAACTATCAGCGACTCCATTGCTTCTAAGATGACTTAAATTCAATCCAGTATCAAATAAAAACACTAGCTTCTTTGCCCAATTGAATCGTAGCTAAAGGAGAACAAAGAAGCTTTGAATTTTGCAGCGGTTAGATATTTTAGATCTTCACTAAAAAGAGGGAGCTGGCAAGACTGCTACTAAAAATACAACTATTGAAAGTAGCGATCTAATTACCTCTCGCTCTTTTAATCTCTAATTCTAACTCTTTACTTAAAACAGACTCATCCGTTATGTAACGATTGAATAGCCATTTCTCTCCATCGTAAATTTGCTCGGTTTGAACAAAACTGAACATAAAGATCCAGTTATTTTTAATTTTAGAAAAGATGACAAATTTTTTTACGATTCGGGTTTCGCCCGATAGATGGGTCTTTTCCCCTTTTCTAGCATTATTGTTGAACATTCTACCTGATGTGTTTGATTGGTAAGGAAAATTCGGGCATTTCCCCGCTGATAGGTGATGATACGAGGTGACTAGTGTAAATTTAATGGTAGTAATTATCGGTATCTAAAATTTTGAAAGGTATTTTAGAGGTTAGTATATGTCTGAAAATGTGTATTTTATGTTTATGAATAATTAATTATTGATTAGGATAAAAGCTTTGAAAAGTGTTAGTTAGGGGATTTGCGAGCAGCAGTGACAAAGAAGGGTGTCTCTTATCTGATGCTTCGGTGCAGGGCGATGAGGGCTTAGTTTCTAAGAGTTGTACAAGATAAAATGATATTTCAGTTGAAGGAAGAGGCTGGTTTGGGCACTCCAGGATTCCATAAGGAAGGGAGGAGAATGGGGTGTCCTAGGTTTTAGTGCCTTTACCAGCCTCGTCAGTTTATCGGCTGTTGGTTAAACAGCTTAGAGTTGCTTTTTATCATTAATAGCCACTTTTAAGAAAGTATCGCTTTCTACCAAGAGCATAACAAAACTCTTTAAAAAAAGCAGAAGTGTACAATTGTCTGATTGCTTTGTGGTGTTGACTTGAGTTATTTTGTCACAATACGAATTATTTGAAGTATTTTAATCAAATGTAAAATTCTAAAAATAAACTAGTAAGGATTTTATTAGATATATAAAGTTATGTAACTTTATGGAGTTTCTTTAACGAGGTTAGCTACCACCATATACAGAGATAAATGATTGTGAATAGTGTGAATTAAAATGGATAAAGGTCACCTATCAGTAAATTTGGGCCAGGTTGAGAAATAGCCAATGATTTTTAAGATTACTATTAGCTGGTCCAATTAAAAAGTTCTTTACCTCATGGGGGCGATTTTATCTTGTGTTAAGCACTAATGCTATCGTTAGCTCCCTATGAAACAATAATAATTGCAGTCTCAAAATCTTGGATAGGTGAAGATTCATGAATTGAACTGGAGAATATGCTTGTTTATAAAACAAAAGGAGGCATGAGTATCTAAGGCCCTACTGGCACAAGTATATGGGGCGAAAATGTAAGTAGTTACCCGTCTGTTTATTGGGGCAATATTTACTAATCTTTTTAATTTATTTAATAATTTTAATCCACATGTCACCAGTATATTGTCCGAACAACTTACTATATTGAGCTTCATCTGCTTCGATATAAGTATCTAGCCTTAATAGAAAAACATAAAAATATTGAGAATCCGAGTCGAGGTAAATTTTAGCCTTGATATTATCGGCAGCAAGGCTTTCGATAAATCGATCTGCATTAGCCTTATTTCGGTAAACCCCTGCGATAAGATAGTAACCAGGTTCGCCCGGTGAATATTTGGTTCCATAATGATTGCTGAGGTAGTCGCTAGGATAGGATTTGTTTTTGGAATATTGGTTATTTGAATTGCCGGTATTCGATGGTTCAAGCTTCTCCGTTCCCTCCTCAGTCTGCTCATCTATTGGCTGATCATTGTCATTAAGTTCATTTTGTTTAACATTGATCTTCTTTTCTAATTCTTTGATTTCTTTTTCTAATTTTTTATAATCTTGATTTTGACTAAAGCGATAGGTGAGCATAAACTCATTACTGCTGCCAAATGCGGTGCTGTAGTTGCTGGTGGAGAAATCATAGGCATAGCCTAAGGTTAGGTTCTCAGACAGGTTAATGCCTGCGTTTACGGTAATCGCGTAATCTGAGCGGAACATCGCGCCTAAAAAACCATATTTTTTGCTTTTAAAAATAAGGCCAGCGTCTACTTGAGAAGGTACAGATTGAGCGGTTCTAAATAGAAGGGTGGGGCTCAAGGTTATCTCTTTACCTTGGAGATTAATATCGTAATAAGAAGAAGCTACATAATGTCTTATTAGGTTATAGATTATGGGGCTCGGTTTACTGGCATAGGTAACGTTTTGGCTTAATAGCTGAGGGGCCGCAAAACCGAGGGTAAAGTTTGTTATTTTTAATTTTAAGCCAATATTAATATCAAAAGAACCACGACTGGGTGTAATAGTATTGAACACATCGTTTAAGTCAGGCGCCCGTATAGCACTTACCTCAATATTTTGATTAATATAACCTGCGCCAATCCCTCCAGACAAAAGAACTTTTTCGGACAACTTAACATGGTAGGCATAATTACCATACAGACCTAAGCGGCTTAAAATATCTGTCTTATCAGAGAAAGCATAAATACTCCATCCTACTTTCTCATTATTAATAGAACCATCAATTGCGATAGCGGACGTTTCTGGTGAGCCTTGAATACCTGTCCATTGCCTGCGGTGAAGAAAAGTTGCTTCGGTTACCTCACTGGAACCAGACATGGCTGGGTTGAAGATGAAAGGGGTGAAAAAATAGTTGCTGTAAAGCGGAATTTGCTGGCCCCAGGCCAAATTAGTTATTAAGCTGAATAGAACTAGGCAAGTGCTTATTTTAATTATTTTCATTTTACTGCTGGTTAC
>PZPB01000043.1 GCA_003045865.1 Bacteroidota bacterium
ACCCAAGAAATTAATATTGTGACCCGCTAAAATCGCGCGTTCCACAATATTAATTTCTTGGGTTTACGTGGTCAAGCCAAGACGCGTATGGCACGACAAATGACGGATTTATTAGACGAGTACATTCCCGCGGTAGCTGGTTCGGAAATAAACGATGATCCACTACAGCCTATTTCTCGTTTTGCCAAAGACATTATTGCTGAAAAAGGCGATGCCACTCCCTTGCGTTGGATACACCGCAGTGAGCGTTATTACGAAAAATTAGCGACTCCCGATGTTACGGTGGCAGACCTTATAGGTGATGTAGATCCTATTAAAGCCGCCAGTTTAAAACTACCGTATTCGGATGAGCGTACCCTACACTTTGGCATGATTCCCCGCGCTCATCGCAGTATTTTCGTTATTAACGAATTACCAGATTTGCAGTCGCGCATTCAAGTAGCGCTCTTCAATATTTTACAAGAAGGCGATATTCAAATTAGAGGATTTCAATTGCGTTTAAAACTCGATTTACAATTCATCTTTACCGCCAACCCAGAAGACTATACCAACCGTGGTTCTATTGTTACGCCTCTCAAAGATCGTATTGGCAGTCAGATTTTAACCCACTATCCCGAAACGATAGAAATTGCGCGTAAAATCACATCCCAAGAAGCAAAGTTAAAGCAAGAGCAAGCCGAGCATATTGGCATTCCCGATATTGCTTTAGACCTTCTAGAGCAAATTGCCTTTGAAGCGCGCGATAACGAATATGTTGATTCTAAAAGTGGGGTTTCTACCCGCTTAACGATTTCGGCCTTAGAAAACTTAATTAGCACCGCCGAACGTCGTCAGTTAATCAGCGGCTCAGCTAATACCCGCGTGCGTTTAAGCGATTTTATGGGCATTATCCCCGCCATTACGGGCAAGGTAGAATTGGTATACGAAGGTGAACAAGAAGGCGCGGGCATGGTGGCCGAATCGCTTATTGGTTTAGCGGTGAAAACGCTTTTCCCCAAATACTTCCCCGACTTAGATAAGCTTAAAGCCAGCGACGACCAAAGTCCTTACCGCGACTTAATCGCCTGGTTTAGCAAAAGCAATACAGTAGATTTACATTTCGACTATTCCGATACTGAATATCAGAAAGCCTTACTCGCGGTGAAACCCTTGGCCAAGCTTATTAAAACCCATCAGCCCGAAGCCAGCGAAGAAGATCAATACTTCTTAATGGAAATGGTATTATGGGCTTTAGCGGAATACTCCAAACTGAATAAAGAACGAATCCGCGAAGGCTTCAATTTTGCCGATTTATTTGGCTCCTATTTGCGCAGCGGCGAGATTTAAGAAGATCGTTTTCTGCGCTTTCGCAGATGGATAAAATATAAAGAGCGTCAGACTAGTCTTAGTTTAACGCTCTTTTATTTTACCTTTTAAAAAGATGAGTTTTTTCTCAATTCTTCTAGATCTGCTAAAATATCCTTTAGTCTTTGGATTTGGCGGCCGTATACAAGGTTTAAATCAAACATATAAATTCTACCCGCAAAAATTGACACTAAAGCCAGAATCAGAAGCACGGCAAGCGTTAAGTATAATGGGTAACCGAAAATCAGAAGCATATCGGGAAATTGATGCTTTAGCCCAGCAAGAAAAGCTTCCCCTGGCATATCTCCACCAATAGGGCCAAACCAGTAGCCCGCCAACACGGCTAAAAGCACGAAGGGATAAAAAACCCTAGCAAATTTCTGATTAATACTAATCATCTCTTTTAGCCAAGTGTCGAAAGATTTCAAATACGAATAGCTATTAACGGTTTTATCGATCTGATCTAGCCCTTTCATTAGCTTATAATTTACGTAGGCCAATGGGATTAAGGCGATAAAAAAGCCGATGCCCATATAGGGGATTCGCACCAGCCAAGATAATAGTAAGACCACAAAGGCGCCAATAACTATTCCTTTTACATTGATGCGAAACATACGAGCAAATTTGTCTACGAGGTGACTAGACTTTTTATCGTAGAGGTTTATTATTTTGGGCACCACTAGCTCTTCGCTTGTCAAGAAGCCCTCTTTCCAAATAGATTCAATTGATCTTTCCATCTAATATTTTTTTTAAGCGTTCTTTAATTCTTTTGATACGCACTCCAATATTATTGGGATTTGTGCCCATTATATCGGCAATTTCCTGATAGCTCTTTTCTTCAAGGTAGAGCAGAATAACCCCCCGATCTACTTCAGAAAGTTTGCGTATTGCATTATAAAGCTGTTTGAAAGAATCATCCGTATTATCGGTGCGCTCCTCTGGTAATTCTACTGGGGAATAATCGGAAGCAAAATGTTGATGATTATTTTTCTTTTTTTTGAGTAAGCTCAAACTAACGTTTAAGGAAAGACGGAATACCCAAGTAGACCATTCCGATTGTTCTTGAAAATTATCCCTGCTTTTCCAAATCTGTAAACACACTTCTTGATAGTAGTCCTCAAAATCTTCCTCCGTATTAGTATAGGCCCTGCAAATTTTTATAATAATCGCGGCATGGGGTAAAATTGATGATGTATAAAAATCACTACTCACTCTTTTTGCTTTTAGATTCTAGATCAAATTACCGCTGGCCTTTGATTGTGCCTCCAAATTACGACCAACTAGAAGACCCGCTAGCATGCCAAAGCATATGCCCATGGATATTCCCTCTTGGCCAAAAACCACCCCAATCGAAAGGCCAAATAAAGAGCCTAAGCCTACACCCATATTTATATAATACCCCTTCGTGAAAAGTGAGAAATTTTGGCGTAATTGCTTTTTAAACTGCTCCAATGCTCCTTTTAGCTGTCTTCTATTAAGGACTTCATTCGGATTCAATTTAAGTGCTCCTAACTCTTCTTCTATCAACAGGCTTTCCGCTTCTGATAAGTTTTTCGCCTTCAAATTATTAAGGAGATCCATAAACTCCTTAGCTAGCTTCTGCACAGATTTTTTACTATCCTGAGAAAGGTATTGATTGAAATAGTTTAGCGCCTCTTTTGTTGTCATAATTTTAATCCTTTCTTAGTTAGTGTCCCAATCGAAGGATTATTACACTCAGGAGAATTTTTTTTTTGAAGAAGCAATTTAAGGATAAGGAATTACTTCAATTTTGCCGATTTATTTGGTCCCTACTTGCGCAGCGGAGAGATTTAAGAAGATCGTTTTCTGTGCTTTCGCAGATGGATAAAATATAAAGGGCGTCAGACTAGTGTTAGTTTGAAGCTCTTTTTGCATTGTAAAAATGGCCGTAAGATTGAACTTGTTTCAGTGTCCATCTAGTTTTATCTGGACATGGACAATAGCATTGGGGTTTAAAACACGGATTTGGTCAAATCGAACAGATCGTCACAGATCCATTTTTTGTTAGAGTGGGTAATAGTGTTTTTGAATTATAGAGATGCTAAAACGAGCTCAACATCACGGTAGGGATGACCTTTATTTTTACTCTATTATGGCTATAATAATATCCTTATCCTCAACTCGTTTCTGGGTCGTATTAGATTTATCAAAAGCCTTTAATAATGACTTTGCAGATGTGCGCTTTTTTATAAAACCGACTAAACTACCCCTAATCAATAAGTTCCAATTTAAACTATCTTTCCGCTACATTTCTAATCGATCTAAATGAGAAAAACTGTCCTAATTGCTACAATCCTATTCTCCAGCCTAAGCGTAAGCTAAGCTCAAACCATATAGATTACCATTCGGTTTATCGGAAACTGTGGCCTACCCATTAGCGATGGCGGTACCAATATATATACGGACTCCCCTATCTTTCTGGTTTTAAATAATATACGAATTACGACGATTCTGAATTAAGCGCTGTAAAGGATAGCTCTATTTTTATCTTCACCCGTAAGCATTCCGACCATTACTCTAGCCTGCGCATGAAGCGAATTTTAAAAGGAAAGAGTGGTGCCAAGTATGGCAGCTGGGATATAGCAGAGCTAGAACAGCTGAGTCTAAGCATTCCAGACTTTAGTATTAGAGCCTACAAAACCAAACATTTTTTATCGCGTAAACACTATTCCTATTTGATTGAATGGCAGGCCAAAAGAATCTTCCTTGCGAGAGACACTGAGCACGCGGAAGTAGTTGTAAGCATTGAAGACCTTGACTGGCCTAAATGCCCGTTTGACTTATTCAAGAAGTTTATGTTTACCAAGAGAAGAAAGTAGATTCAAAAACGATCGCTGTTTATCATATTGGCGAAAAAGACAATATCAATATTGAAAGTGAGAAAATCCTCATGCTAAATAAACAGGGAGAGGAAATCTCCATCGCCTATTAAAATTTAGTTTAATCCCCCGTTTTTAGTCTTTTGTGGCTTTTCCTTTAAGCATCTTTGATACTTTCAGAAACAAAAAAGAGCGTCAAACTTTAAGTCTGACGCTCCTCTTTATTTTAAAGAATAGACTACAATTTCTTTGCAGCCTTCTTGGTGATTTTCTTCAAACGCTTTTGTAGATCTTCCAATAATTCGGCTGAAGCATCTTCGCACATAGGAAGTAATTTAGCAGGATCCATAACGGGAATACCGCCAACCATGGCAACGGATTTATCGGAAGTAGCGCTCTCATTGATGGTTACTACTTTCTTACCTTCTTTGTTCCAAATTTTAATGCGAACATAAGCTCTTACACCAGCGGTAAAAGGAACCATTTTCTTTACAAATTCGTAACCCATAGACACGAACATCACGCCATCCGCTGTTTCTTTGTACATCTCCACCATCTGCATTTGGTTGCTCTTTTCATTATTAAAAAGAGACTCTTGCAAAGGCTTATAACCTTCGGCGGTTAAAAAACGCTGCAAGAATATATTTCTATCAGCATCTTCTTCTTCGTTAAAACGACCTTCATAAGCTAGATAAGCAGGATTCTGTAAAACCTCTTCTTCTGGTAGAAGTAGGAAAGGAAATTGAGGAACGAAATCTTCTTGAAAGGTTTTGTAAAAATTATCTAGAACGGGCTGAAGATTGAAATTAGGATCTTCCATTAAGGAAGATATTGCAGCCACGGCACCAGCACCACCGCCTACTTCGTCAAAGCCAATGTGTTTATTTACGTAAAATGTAGTTAAGGCAACCTTCTTCTCTTGCGCGAAAAGACCAGCAGTTGTTGGGGCTAAAAAAGCCAGCAAAACGAATAATTTAAGTACTTTCATTTAGTTTATATTTAATTGTCTTTAAAAGTACTGCAAAATGGCTTTGCTCAAGCAGATAGGCATGAACTTTATGTATTATAACTGATAGTCTCAAGACACTTGGAACTGGCAAGCCTCTCTTAGCCAATTTTTTAACTAAATACTCGATGTTGCCCTACGCAGTCTTTTATATTTCTCAATGTGCATGGCTTGATTGCTTAGACCAGCTCCTTGCTAAAGATTGTTCTACTAGCTCTAGTTTGTTGGTTAGCCATTATACTAAAATTATTATTCGGACCGGATTATATCCACCTTTTTCACTTCGTGGTTGTGACGGCCTTGGGGAAGCTCGTTCAAAATTAGCCCTTATTAATTCCTCACCTTCATAATAGCTCAGTTCTTCTAAAACCAATTCCCTTACCAGGGGGAAAGGAATAGAAACGATGTAAATATCATCTCTAGGATCAGCAGTTTGATTATCGTAATAAAGACTGACCGTAATATATGTGCTACCATTCATTTCGAAAGCGGTGCCCGCATAGCTCAGAAAGCGGGAGGATTCAATATTCAAATCAAACTTATAAACCTCCTTTGAGATTATAACCGAGCGGGATCCTAAATCTCTAATATCCTTATTATTCGATCTTGAACGCTGCACGAGGGATAATTCCGCAACGGTAAGCCCTTTATCTGTAGTTTGCAAACTGCTTATATAGCTTGAAATTTGGCTAAAGCCTGCGCTTGAAGTTAACACTAGGGCTAAAAGAGTAATTCTAATTTTCTTGGCCTTTCTTTTTTTATTCGCTATTAAAAGCACAACAATTGAAATAAATTATTAAGATAATGGAAATTATGGAGACCCAAAAACTAGTGTCTATTTCATCCGACATACTAATATTTACGATCATTTAAATGACACTAGCGGCGATTACGAATAAGGGGATTTATTTTATCATTAGACAGATATATTTTTATTTGCTTAGATAAATTGAAGAGTTAGGTTTTTGTTCCACGAAGAAGCGAAGCGAAAGGAACTGCTTTGTTTGTGCTGAAAATATAAAACGCTAAGCCTAGATTTTGGTTTAAACAAACGATCCTCCCTAGACGCAGAGCCTCAAAAAGCTTGCGATATGTTTGTCGTTTTTTCTTTCTTTTTTTTACACTCATACTTAGCTCAAGGCTTTTTCCGAATCAGCACAGCCGCCTTCTCCTTTTTTATTTTGCGAGGAGAACCATCTTTTTATAAGAAATGCGCTTTTACAACTAAAAAATATTGGGCTCCAAGCTTTAGTTTTTAAACGATACCGTAACACAAGGTATCATGATTTTTTGCCTAAATTTTACTTCGCTTTTAGCTCTAGATTAGTTATTATTTCGGGTGTGCAAGAACCCCTGGTAATGATATCAATGGAAATGATATAAATCTGACTTGTATCCTGAATCAAGTTATCATTTAATTCAGGGATACTTGATTTTATTAGATTTCGATTGAGGTCGCGTACTATTTCTGATCTCTCTGTGTTCACAAATCGAATATTAGAGCTAGTATTATTTATACTTGAGCTAGTATCTATACGATATTCCTCTACTAAATTTACATATTCACAAGCTCCCCCATCAGGAATGATTTTAAACTTGTCACAGCCCGCCAAAAAAATGCCCACCCCGGCCATGAGGCTATAAATTTGTATTCTTAAATACTTCATAATTTGGTCAAATGTAAGGATTTGGTTAACATATATCCGGGAAGGTGTTTTTGTTAGACTTTGTCTAACTGTTTTATTCGTTCTTCTTTTTCGATACTACCTCACCTCCAATTAGGAACGGTATTTCAATTGATTCTATGATTGTATGATTTTCATTATCCGATTTATGAATAGTCACGAATTCAACTTCATATACCTCTAAAATGTAAACAGATATTTTTTTTTGAAACGAATCATCTTTCGCTTCAAGTAGATCCTAATTCGCTTTATTATTTTCACTAATTACTTGACAGTAGCGCTATCTATCTGCATTATCAATTATTTCATTAACCCCAAATGAAGTGGATAATAATAGTAATACCGTACTAATCCAAAATGACTATTATAAGCTATCATGGGCTATTTTTACTATAAATGCTCACAGAAAATTTTGTCCGATAGCAACTCCTTATAATTACTCTAAAAATTTAGACAAGTCAAAAAATTTGAACACCCAAATTCTCATGCATTTACCTCTCAAAAAAATGCTTTCAGTTATCATCTATTCTCGCTAATTCATTTAAAAATTTCAAGTCTATTGGGTGTAAATTTGATAGTTCAGTCTTAATTATACGTACAATACGATTAACAATTTCAGATTTCCCTAACCCGGCGCCGTAATGATTTAAAGTGATGTCAAAGTTTACTTCCTCTTTTTGCCAATTTTGATATCTATACCCAGATATAGTTATTATCGTTAATGGTCGCCCACTTGCTGTGTCTATTCCGTGACTTTCTACTTTTCCATTTTCAATGATATCCCATATATAATTGGTATCATGCACTTTTACGACAGTGGAGTTTAATGAGTAAAAACTCAAAACACTATGATTAATATTTAACACAAAGTCCAGAGGTGAAGAGGAACTCACTTCAAATGAATCATGTATGAAAAATGTATTGGAAGTGATATTTAATATCATCTTTTGAAATATTTTGTTCTTATTATTTCTAATTTAGGTCTATCACAACCTAGACAATTTTTATTATCCATATTGTGATAATTTAAACCACCTGAGTATGACATAGAGAAATCAATAATTCGTATTTTCCCATCACGACTAATCAATATATTTTTTTCCGTTATATCATTATGAAATATTGGGGGCTGCATTTCATTTATATAAATTATTGCTTCCTCAATTTTCATGAATATTTCGTTAGACAATTTTTGTCCTGACAACTTGTTAAGCTCTACCCCCTCAAATAACTCCATCAATATACCTTCTCTATTTTTCAACCTTATCCAGTTAATGCACTTAATTATATTTTCGTGCTCTATTCTCTTCAAAGTATAGTACTCATTTTTCAGGCGTAATTGAGCTTTATCATCAGAAGACTTAAAATGATTTAGTGTTTTAAATGCATAATTTTGATCACCATTAGCCACGTGATAAACATCAGAAATCCCACCACTTCCTATTTTTCTAAGTACTTTCATTTTACTCTGACTAAGATAAAATTTAGTTACTGGTATTCAGCATTTTCTACAAATATTTCCACTTTCCCTTTTTTTATTTTCCTTCAGATATCCATAGAATTTAGCAATAGGATATAGCCAGCACTGAGAAAAATTGATGTTTTCATGAATCAATTTTGGATGGACTTCTATGAGGAAATGAAACTCACACATTGCAAGTGCATTGGCGAAATAAAAAGTCTTAATGCTAAAAAAAGAATAGCCACTTCCACTTTGTCTCAAAAAAAGAGCATCATCAAATTTCAGATAATGCTCTTTCTTAAAAATACTTTAGTCTTTATTTTCGAAAAGACCCGCGCTAGGGATTGTACTGGAAAGCCCACAGGCCCTGAGGCCGAGGACTTGGAAGGGAAAGCCCGACCCGCAGCTGGCGGAGGGTAGCGCCCAAAAATACTAACCTGAGTTTAATGTAAAATTAGGTTACTAAAGTGCGTGCTTTACAATTTCCGCTTCTATCGCTTGGCGTAGGTCATTGCTGATGGGCCATAGCGGTTGACGCATAAAGGGTGGAATGACTTCTAAAATGTCGAGGGCGGCCTTTACGCCACCTGGGTTTCCTTGGGCGAAAAGTAATTGGGTAACGGTAAATAAACGGTAGTGTAAACTGCGTGCTGTGGCCATTTCGCCCGCTAAAGACTGTCGAATCATTTCGGTAAAAACCGCGGGAAAGGCTTGGCCGCTAACGCTGATTACACCATCGCCACCCGCCGCAATAATGGGCAAGCTGAGATTGTCGTCGCCGCTTAAAACCAAAAAGCCTTCGGGCCGATCTTTAATAATCGCCATAACTTGCTCAAGGTCGCCACTGGCTTCTTTTACGGCCACAATATTCTTAAAATCGTGGGCAATGCGCAAGGTGGTGGCCGCTGTTACATTAGAACCAGTACGTCCGGGTACATTGTATAAAATAACTGGTAAGGGACTGTTTTCGCTGACCATTTTGAAGTGCTGATATATGCCTTCTTGGGTGGGTTTATTGTAATAAGGGGAAACCGATAAAATGGCATCTACGCCAGTGAGGTCTTCGTTTTTAAGGGAAGCTACCACCGCATTGGTATCGTTGCCGCCAATACCGTAAACGATGGGCACTCTGCCGCCGGCAGCTTCAACCACCGCCTTTAGAACGTCTTGCTTTTCTTGGGCCGATAAAACGGGATTTTCACCCGTAGTTCCCATAACCACCAAGTATTCTACTCCACCTTCTATACAGTGACTAACCAGGCGCTCTAAGGCATTAAAATCGATGGCGAAAGTGCTGGTAAAAGGAGTGACTAAGGCCACTCCTGTTCCTCTTAATGTTTTCATTTTACTTATTTATAAATGCTAGTAATTTCAATAATGCCGCTCTGGCAGCGGGGCCTTGCTCTTTTAGTTTAAAGTCTAATTGCAAATCGGACCAAGGCTTTTTCTGATGGCCAAAATTAACTTTTAAAGTAGCATGACTGCCATAGCGCAGGTATTTTGCTGCGATGTGATCGCCGCTACTGAGGTCGATAAATACGTCGTACTTCTTTTCGAGTGCTTTAATGAAAACCTCGCCTTTAGGCTTACCCCACCAGGTAGATTCTTTGGCCTTAATATACTGCGGATAAATATCAGGCGGCATTTCTTTTTCCTTAGAGGTATAGAGAGCTATGCAATCTACTAGCTTCCCTTCTGCTTTTAAAAGGGCTTCCCAAGCGCTAACCTCAGCCTTTGCTAATTGGGAATATTGGTAAAACAGTAAATAGGTTTTACTGTTTTCAAAACCCGCGTAGCTGGCCTTAGGTTGGACTTGTATTTTATTTAAATCGCGTTGACGATACCATTCTAATAGTTTCATTCGGCGCTAATTAAATCGTGAAATTCGTTTTCGTCGATAAGGGTAATTCCTAAATCTTCTGCTTTCTTGCGCTTACTGGGTCCCATGCCTTCACCGGCAATAATAAGACTGGTTTTGGCGGATACCGAGCCGGTATTTTTCCCACCGTGCAATTCAATAAGGGCTTTAATTTCATTGCGGGAATAGCGTTCGAAGGTACCCGAGATCACTATGGTTTTGCCCTCTAATTTAGCACTAGCTCCTTCTTGCTTTTCTATGGCAAATAGCAAAGGCACCGCTTGTAAACGTTGTAAAATATGGAGGTGCCTTTCGTCTTTAAAGTAGCTTATTATGCTTTGCGCGATGCGCTCGCCGATTTCATTTACGTTTAACAAATCCTCTAGGCTGGCCGCTTGTAATTTTTCAAGGGTTTCGAAGTGTCGGGCTAATTTCTTAGCGACAGTTTCACCTACATAGCGGATGCCTAAACTAAAGAGCACGCGCTCGAAAGGAATGGCTGTACTAGCCGCAATGCCATCAATTATATTTTGGGCCGACTTTTCCGCCATGCGGTCGAGGGGCAATAAGTCTTCCTTTTTTAGTTGGTATAAATCGGCCGCATCTTTAATTAAGCCCGCTTGCACAAATTGTTCTACCGTTTCGCCGCCCATGCCTTCTATATCCATGGCCTTACGGCTGATGAAATGCTGAATGCGACCGCTAATTTGTGGGGGACAACCGAGTTCATTGGGGCAATAATGCAGCGCCTCTCCTTCTTCGCGACGCAAAGGTGTATTGCATTCGGGACAGGTTTCAATATAATGGAAGAATGGCGTATTTGGGGCACGTTTCTCGAAATTAACACCCACTACTTTGGGTATAATTTCACCACCTTTTTCTACATATACGCTGTCGCCAATACGCAAATCGAGCTTCGCGATTTGGTCGGCATTGTGAAGACTAGCGCGTTTTACCGTGGTTCCTGCCAAAGAAACTGCTTGTAGATTGGCTACTGGAGTAATAGCGCCAGTCCGACCGACTTGGTATGTAATACTTTCTAAAATCGTTTCCTGCTGTTCGGCCTTAAACTTATAGGCGATGGCCCAGCGCGGACTTTTAGCGGTGAAACCCAAACGATCTTGCAGGCGATAGTCATTCACCTTAATTACGATACCGTCAATTTCAAAAGGTAAATTATGTCGCTCTTTGTCCCAGTAATTAATGAAATTAAAAATGCCTTCCGCATCTTTTGCTTTTTCGATGTAGCGCTTGGCGGGTGAAGGAATTTTAAATCCCCAATCGGCTGTGGCAAGCACCGCGTCGTAGTGATTGGTAAAAAGGCGTTGATCGAGCATCACATAATACAAGAAACAGTCGAGGGGACGATCGGCCACCAGCTTTGAGTCTTGCATTTTAAGGGTACCGGAGGCGGAGTTTCGTGGATTAGCGAAAGCTTCGAGGCCTTCTTCCATGCGACTTTGGTTTAAAGCGGCGAAACCCGCAAGGGGCATAAAAACCTCGCCTCTAATTTCAAATTCAGCCGGGAAATTGTTGCCGCGCAAACGCAAGGGAATGGTGGCAATGGTTTTAATATTATTAGTGATTTCGTCGCCTTTACTGCCATCACCGCGGGTTAAAGCTTGCACGAGCTCGCCATTTTCGTAACGGATGCTAATGGCGGCGCCATCGTATTTTAGTTCACAAACAAAATCAATTTCCTCTTCAGGAATCAATTTCTGAATACGCTGTATGTATTCCTCTAGCTCTTCGCGATTATAGGTATTACTAAGCGATAGCATGGGGTATTTATGCTGCTTAGTGGGAAAGTCTTTGGTGATGTCGCCTCCTACTCTTTTCGAAGGCGAATTGGGATCATTAAACTGCGGGTACTCCTTTTCGAGTTTTTGCAGTTCCTCAAGTTTCAGATCAAAATCGTAGTCCGATATTTCGGGCGCATCGAGTATATAGTACTGATGATTATGGTGTTCTAGCTCCTTACGAAGGGCTAAAATTTGGGCCTGAGCGCTTTCCGTATTCATAGCTTCAAATTTAAAGGCTTCGGGCAGATTAAATTGCTAAAAGTGCAGATTTTGTTAACAGCTGGGAGGCGAGATATTGAATGGCTCGGAGCTAAGTTTGAGCGGTGGGTTTCATAGTAAAAGGTTTTTGAACCCGCGGTCTTCAGAAACAATTGAATTTCCCTCACCACAATCCACTTCTTCCCCACCGAATTACCATGAATTACTCCCCCTTTCTTCGAAAGCCTTAGGTACCGGGTTTTACGTCTCACAATTTCAGCAAAGAATAGATCCAGGTTCATTTTGAACATCTGATATCTCACGTCTTACAGCGAAGCGGTCTAAAAAAACAATTGAATTTCCCTCTCCACAATCCACTTCTTTCCCACCGAATTACCATGAATTACCATGAATTACCATGAACTACTCCCTCTGCCCTCGAAAGCCTCAGGTAACGGGTTTATCAAACATTCATGAACACCGATTTTACAGATGGTCACATTTCTTTTAGCGTTACTATTGAAGGCCCTCCTTGATCAACTTAAAATATCGTACTAAGTACTTAGTAATGAAGACTAAACAAAATACTCATTATACAGTCGCAAATGCTCTTTCAATTTTACAAAAGCTTTTTGGGACGCGTCTAAATCGTCGCCCGCTAAAATGTCTAAAGAACCTTTAATAGGAATTAAAAAATGGTGTAATTGATTATGCGCTTCGCCCTTCATGGTGCAACGCTTAAAAATTAAATTAAACTCAGCCTTCGCTTTATCTTGCAGCTTTTGATATTGGGTAATCTCCTCGCTTTCCTCAAAACCCGCTACCAGGCTAACAATATTGTTTACGCCTTCGGTGGTTTCGGGATTGGCCTGCCACTTTTCGCCTTCATTAAGGCTTAGTTGGTGAGTCTCTTCTTCCACTGCCTCTTCTTCTTGCTCCACTTTTGTAAATGCGTTCTCTGTAGCATTTTCTGCTTCGGTAGGAGCTTGACTACAACTTAATAAAATGGTACTAGCCAAGAGACTACTTAAAATTACTTTACTTGTTTTCATGGGTTTGATGGGTTTGATGGGCGTAAAGCTATTTCAAAAAACTCGATACGCTCAAGTTTTTAGTAATTTCTGAATGCTAAAATCTTGCTCGTAATTACAGGCTTTAATATGATCTTGCTCGCGTTTACCGCTGCGGCGGTCGCCAAAGGCCCGGCGCTTTTCACGTTTTTCGGTATTGTAGTATTCTTCGCTGCGATACCAATAATGGTTGAGGCGTAAAACTTCATGTTGGATTTGCGGATCCTTAGGCGAATATTCCTTTCCATTAGCATAAACCACTTTACTTGCGCCTCTGCGAAAGGGTAAATGGGGCCCTTCTAAAAAGCCAAAACTATTGGCTAGGTAAAGAATCGGCTTGCCCATTTTATGCTCGCCTAAACTAGCGTGAGCGCGCCAGGTCAACTGACTTAGCATGGGTTTCTCCGCATCTAACTGAGCTAAATTACTGGTGCCGAACATTAACCAGTTAACAAAAACTGCGGCGATATTTTGTCCTTTAAACCGAGACAAGAGTGCTCGAGCTTTTTCCCCTGCAGGGTTGAATAAAAACTCATCTATATCAATAACGGCTACCCAAACATGCTTGCCTTCGGCCAAAGCAATCACCTTTAAAAGACGATTTAGCTCCTGAGCTTGCAAGCGCGTATTCATCGCTCCACTGCGGGTTTTGTGTAAATACACTTGTCCCGACTTAAGGTAAGGCTCCAAAACCTTAGCGTAATGGTCATCGCTAAAATTATCGGCCAAATAAAACTGTTGTACGCCTTGCGCCAAATGAAAGTCGAGCCATTCTTTTAAAAAGGGAGCTTCATTTTTAAAGACGGCCGCTACAAAAAGAGGGGCCTTCTCTACTTCCACAGAGGAAAAGAGTGAGGCCCATATTTCTTTTAGCTTATAGAGCAGCTTAAGCCACAAATCTATTGGTCTTTTAAAAGTCTGCGGTACTTGATTCGAGTCGGCTGATGGTCGCCCAAACGTTTTTTCTTATTTTCTTCGTAATCGCTAAAACCACCTTCAAAATAGTACACATTCGAATCGCCTTCAAAAGCTAAAATATGCGTACAAACGCGGTCTAAGAACCAACGGTCGTGACTAATAATTACCGCACAGCCGGCGAAGTTATCTAAGGCTTCTTCCAAAGCTCTTAAAGTATTCACATCTAAATCGTTGGTGGGCTCATCTAATAATAAAACGTTTCCACCTTCTTTTAGCGCCATAGATAAATGCAAGCGGTTACGCTCACCCCCGGAAAGACTACCCACCTTTTTGCTTTGCTCGGAACCAGCGAAATTGAAACGACTTAAATAAGCACGGGCATTAATTTTTCTGTCGCCCACCATAATCTCTTCGTCGCCTTGGGAGATTACCTCGTAAATCGTTTTCTCTGGCAACAAAGCCTCATGACTTTGATCGACATAGGAAATCTTCACCGTTTCTCCCACTTTAAACTCACCGGCATCGGGCTCTTGTTGATCCATGATCATGCGGAAAATGGTAGTTTTACCCGCACCGTTTGGCCCTATAATCCCCACGATTCCCGCGGGTGGTAAATCAAACTCGAGGTTATCGTAAAGAAGCTTATCACCAAAACCTTTTTTAACGCCTTTCGCTTCAATTACATTGGTACCCAAGCGCGGACCATTGGGAATGAAAATCTCCAACTTATCCTCTCTACTTTTTTGCTCTTCGCTTAGTAATTGGTTGTAGTTATTCAAACGCGCTTTTCCTTTCGCTTGGCGGCCTTTCGGGCTCATGCGTACCCAATCTAACTCACGCTCTAAAGTTTTACGACGCTTGCTTTCTTGCTTTTCTTCTTGCTTCAAGCGCTTCGATTTTTGGTCAAGCCAAGAGCTATAATTTCCCTTCCAAGGAATTCCTTCCCCACGGTCTAATTCTAAAATCCAACCTGCCACATTATCTAAGAAATAGCGGTCGTGGGTTACGGCGATAACCGTCCCTTTATACTGCTGTAGATGCTGCTCTAACCATAGTACCGATTCGGCATCTAAGTGGTTGGTAGGCTCATCGAGTAGCAAAATTTCCGGTTGTTGAATTAACAAGCGGCAAAGCGCCACACGACGTCGTTCTCCTCCGGAAAGTACAGAAATCGGGGTATCAGGCTCAGGGCAACGCAAAGCATCCATGGCACGATTAAGCACCGTGTCTAATTCCCAAGCATTAGTGGCATCGATCTTATCTTGTAAATCAGCCTGGCGGGCCATTAACTTCTCCATTTTATCGGGGTTTTCGTAAACCTCCGGCAAACCAAAGTCGTCGTTAATTTTATTGTATTCTTCCAAAATAGCCACCGTTTCCGCGGCGCCTTCTTTTACGATATCAATTACGGTTTTTGTTTCATCCAACTGCGGCTCTTGTTCCAAGTAGCCTACTTTATATCCGGGAGAGAATACTACATCACCTTGGTAGTTTTTCTCAATTCCAGCAATAATTTTTAGCAGCGTAGACTTACCACTTCCGTTCAAACCAAGAATACCGATCTTCGCCCCATAAAAGAAGCTCAAATAAATATTTTTAAGTACCGTTTTGTTATTTTGCGAGTAGGTTTTGGTAAGCCCACTCA
Organism: Bacteroidota bacterium; assembly: GCA_003045865.1. GTDB lineage: Bacteria > Bacteroidota > Bacteroidia > Flavobacteriales > Schleiferiaceae > Croceimicrobium. Next base: position 15,829 of record PZPB01000043.1, read on the forward strand.
TTGAAAATATCACCTTATTATCTTCAGACATATCTCTTTGAAAAATATTAAATCAATTAAACAGAACCCTCGCCGATTGGCGCAATTGGGCTTCAAAGATAAGCAGAGTAAGTGTTTTCGCTACTATCTTTTACTAGCATTCTTTACTATGCTTTCTCCTCTTAGTGCACAGCAATATATCGACGGCTGGGTATTAGACGGCAAAACCAAAGAAACCGTGCCCGGCGTGCATGTTATTAATAAGAGTACCTTAAAAGGAACTACCACCGATGGAGATGGTTATTTTTCCCTTAAGCTAGAACGCGGCGACACCATAATCTTCTCCAACATTGCGTATAAGTACTTCTACTTTATCTACGCGGATAGCACGGTGGTACTAAATGAGGTGGTTATTAATATGGAAGAACAAAACTACTTATTAGACGAAGTGAGCGTTTTTAGCTACACTTTAACCACCAATAAACCGAAGGAGATGCCTTTACGCAAACCCTCCATTCCCAGCAATGATCAAATTCGAGATCCCGAATTAATTGCCGCTGGTATTAATAATCCAGCCGAATTCCTCTATAATTTATTTGGTTCAAAGCCCAAGCAACTAAGAAAGTTGGCCGAACTAAAAGCCGAAGACGCTTATCGCGACAAGCTAGAAGAATCCAATAATAGAACCGCAGTGGTTCGTCTTACGGGGCTTTCGCAGAAGGAGCTTGAAGCCTTTATGTTTTACTGCAAATTTGCCTTGGTAAATATGAATGTCCTCAATGATTATGAGTTCCTTTTATCGGTGCAAGCTTGCTATCGCCAATATGTTAAGGAAAGAGAATTGGACGATTTTTTAGATCAATTCGACTGATTAGGTTAGAGATAGCTAAATTTTTAGTAATTTAGTTATACCACCAAATCTCTTACCTATGAAACTCGAATTACTAAAATCGCGTGTTTTAAACTCTTTCATTGAGTACTGCGGCAACAATCTTCAACACGAAATTAAAGCCGCCCAATTAGTGAGACTACTAAGAGAAAAGAACTTAGTTTTAAGTAAAACAAGCGAAAAACGCGCATTAGGTCTCGCTGTTCTTGATGAAGTCCCTAATCTAGTAATAGGCCTTTCTCGGTCGCGCACTCAACTTATTTCTGTTGAAGGCCACTGTTTAAAAAATGTAGATTGTTTTATTAAGGATATAGAAAATCACCTCCCTTATCTACGACAAGTTAAGGCACTAAGCGCTTAGCTAATCCATTCTTCTTCTCATAATTGAAACTGTAACGCAGGTGCTCTGGGGCCTTGGGTAGCAGTTTCAATATTTCCATTTGCTCCACTTTTATCTTTACGAAGGCAAAATTTAGTTTGTTACTGCTAAACTTTAATGCAGGGTCATAGGCACTACCCGGAGCTAAAAGGCTCGAGTAATCGCGCCATTGATGTTCTTTTAATCCGCTTTTAGCAGACTCATACAATTCCCCACTTTGCCATACTTCTGCTTTTGCGGTGAAACGTAATTGCAGCAATTCACTAGGACTATAAGCTAATACTTGACAAAACTGATTTTTCTGCCACTGCCCTATTTTGGAACTACGAGCATCGGTATAAAAATAAAGGCATTTAGTTTTAAAGTCTACCGCACGTAAAATCATCGTGCGTACTTGTGGTCGCAAATTTTCATCCACGCTCGAAACTACCATTCGTTGCAGTTCCTGACCTTCTTCTATATGCTCCTTTAAGATGTTCCAAATTATCTGATCGTCTTCGAAATTTATTTCCCGCATATTAAATTATCTCCTCTCTTGTTTTTGCTTCCCGTCGCAGCCATTAGCCAAATTTAGCCCTTAATCGGAGTACAGATTTCAATTAGAAAACCATTATTGTCTCTCAAATAACCCACTTTCTGTCCCCAAGGTTTATCGAGAATGGATTGATATACACTAGCGCCAGCATCAACGGCGCGTTTAAAATCATCTTCAATATCTTCGCTCGTAAAAGCCAGCTCAATTCCTACAGGCTTTTTTGAAAGTTCCATTTTTTCAATACCCTGGTTAAAATTTGCCGCGCCCAATTCCAAGGAAGCAAAAGCGATAGTAGTTTCGCCCGATTCTAGTTCGGCATAATCGTTTTCTGGGGTGATGAATTTCATACTAAAGCCAAAAGCCTTCTCATAAAACGCAATGGTTTCGTCGACCTTTTCTACGTAAAGTATGGTGTATGCGTATTTCATAATGTGCTGTATTTTCTATTAATGGGCAAGCTAACCATTAAAAGCGCGGTGCTCTAAAAATAGAAGCACTAAAACTTGAGCGCTAATTTTAAATCGAACTCCGGTTTTTAGCTTGTCAAAGAGTTAAAGCGATTATTTTTGCGCATCTATGCAGAAAGAGCACGAGAAATATATGCGCCGGTGTTTGCAATTGGCGCAACAAGGAGCGAGCAGCGCTAGCCCCAACCCCATGGTAGGTTCAGTTATTGTTTATCAGGGAAAAATAATTGGCGAAGGTTGGCATCAGCAGGCGGGTAAAGCTCACGCCGAGGTAAATGCTATTGCCAATGTTACAAATAGGGAACTCCTTAAAAAAGCCACTCTTTATGTAAATCTAGAACCTTGCTCGCATCAAGGTCGGACACCACCATGCTCTAATCTAATTATTGAGATGCAAATACCCAAAGTGGTAATTGGCTGTCGCGATACAAACAGTTTGGTAAATGGCCGAGGCATCGCTAAATTAAAAAATGCTGGCATTGAGGTTATTGAAGACATTCTTAAAGAAGAATCCGAATTCCTTAACCGCCGTTTTTTTACTTTTCACGCCCAACAAAGACCTTATATTTTATTAAAGTGGGCCCAAAGTAAAGATGGCTTTCTCGATATTAATCGCCAAGCCCATCAAAAAGGCATGCATTGGATTAGTAGTCCTGAAACACGCCCATTCGTGCACCGTGAGCGAAGCGAAGTTGATGGCATTTTAGTGGGAGCCAATACCATTATTAACGACAATCCCCATTTAGGCATTAGTGAATTCCCTGCACAGAAAAAACTCTGGCGCATTATAATAGATCCGCAAGGGCGAGTAAAACCCCAGTCCCAAGTTTTTAGAGATCCGCATTTTGTATACTTTTCCGCCGAACAACGAGATGTAGAAACGCAGATAATAAATAGCGGAAATCCGCTGGCAGAAATTCTCAAGGTGCTACACCAAAAGGATATTCTGAGTATTATGGTAGAAGGTGGCGCCTTTACCTTACAACAATTTATTAGCGCTAATCTTTGGGATGAAGCGCTTCTTATTACTGGGCCTAAGTCCTTACATGCAGGTTTAGCCGCCCCAAAAATTAAAGGCGAAATCATCGAAGACTTCTACTTAAAACAGGATCGCATCCAAAGACTATTTCCCTTATGATTTGGATTTTACTGAGCATCTGTAGCTCCATTTTAATCTTTGTGGTTTTCACTTACCTCAAGAAGTTCTCCATCGATAACCTACAAGCCATTTTGGTTAATTACCTCGTGGCTTTCAGTATCGGTCAAGCCCAGATGGGATTTTCAAAGCCGCTTGCAGCTATTATTGAGCAACCATGGCTTAACTCCGCACTGCTCCTCGGTATTCTCTTCATAACCCTTTTTAATTTAATGGCTTGGGTTAGTCAGAATTTCGGAATAACCACCGTTAGTATCGCCGTAAAAATGTCGGTAATGGTGCCTATTAGTTTTGGCATTATATACTACTACGAAAGCGCTTCGGCCTTAAAAATTAGTGCTATTATTTTAGCACTTTTAGCAGTTTGGATGTCAACTTACAAGCCCGCGAGAATAAAGTCCAATCCGCTTTCCATAATTTTACCGATACTTCTTTTTCTCGGTTCTGGCTTTCTCGATTCCTTTTTAAAATACAATCAACAGGAGCTTGTACCCGCCGAAGATCAAGCTTGGTTTGCCAGTAGTATTTTCGGTTTCGCCGCTATTTTCGGCTTAGTCGCCATTATTTACCGTTATTTTAAAATGCATGTGCCCCTGCAATTTAAAGCCATTATCGGAGGTATTGCTCTAGGAATTCCCAATTATGGGAGCATCTTTTTCCTCTTACGCGCACTCGATAGTCCCGGTATGGAAAGCTCTAGTCTCTTTGCCATTAACAATGTTGGCATCGTCGCCTTATCATCCCTCTTAGGTTATTTCGCCTTTAAAGAAAAACTGAGCCCCCTTAATATCGCGGGAATAATCGTAGCCATTATTTCTATCTTGCTAATAACCGTAGTTTTATGATTCAGGAGGCGATTGAGGGCGATCACTATCAGAGCATTAGCAGCAATGGCGAAGCGCTTTTAAAAGATAAAGGCTCTAAATTTTTCGCTTTCGCTAGATGCGTGAAAAGCCTTGATGAATTTCAAAGTTTTTTAGATGAGCTGAAAAGCCAATATCACGATGCAAGGCACTTCTGCTATGCTTATCGCTTCCAACCTAAAAAGCCAGAAGTGCGGATAAATGATGACGGTGAACCCGCTCACTCGGCAGGCACTCCCATCTTCAATGCTATATTGAGTGCTGAACTTTGGGATATTGCGGTAGTGGTGGTACGCTATTTTGGTGGTACTAAATTGGGCGTTCCTGGACTAATTAATGCCTATCGCGAATCTGCTGTAGAAGCGCTTCAAAACTGCCAAAGAATTGATATATATTTATACCGTTATTACGAATTGCGCTTTCCCTATTCCGCCATGGCTGAAGTAATGAATATTCTTCATCAAAGTTTATTTGAAATTGTTACTGAAACTATGGCTAAGGATGCTGGCTACATTATACGTTGCCGTGAAAGCAAATTGAATATTGCACTGGAACAAATAAAAAACCTCTACCAAGGTGAATTAAAGGAAATTAACCCATGAGAAAACAATCTATTTTAATCGCTCTTCTAAGCATTAGCTTCGCTTTAAATGCCCAAAACAGCAAGAACGAAAGTAATTTCACAGGCCTACATCAAGCACCACTTTATGTTTCGGTTTCCCTAGATGCGCAAGAATCGGGTCTTTCGCTTTTAGAAGAAAAAATGGCCCACGTTGGCATTGACTTTAAGTCCACCAAAGTATTAAATAGCGCTGCCGGAAAACACTTTTTCTACCAAATTGAAAAAGATAATATCCCTTTTTACGGCCAAAAATCAGTGGTACACGACTATCCTAATGGATTTGCAAGCATTCAATATCCTATTCTTAGTACTAATTATCGGGGTG
>PZPB01000003.1:0-64815 GCA_003045865.1 Bacteroidota bacterium
ATTTAGTAATCTAGGACTGTTGAGTGCAGCCGGCACTTGGATACAAAAGGACCAAAATATTGATGACTTTAATCTTTCGAGCTTACTTAGTTTTACAATGGACAATAGCTCCACAAAGTCCCTCTTCCAGAAAATGGCTAAAATGCAAAAAAGTAAGTCTTTAGCTATGCCATCACCTGCGCCTGCGCCTTCTCAACGGGGAGCTTCAACAGAAGCACCAGTATATGAATTACAAGTTATCAATCAACATAAAGAGCCAATATACTTATACCACAATGGAGTTTACCACAGTAAGGTATATGCTGGTAAAACGGAGAGCTTAAGACTAAATGGTGGCTGTCAAAGTTTTGAGATAGAAACCAGGCAAGGACCTGTTACTGAACGATCTATTTGCTTTACAGAAGAAAAAAAAGTAAATTGGACCCTAAACTAAATTGAACTTATAATATGGCACTTGAATCAGCACAAAAATGGATCAAGCACATTCATAATGATAATGAGCTTGGCCGCAAACTTTTAGCAATCCCACAAGGGGAATGGAACACTTATGAATCTATTGCTAAAGAGCATGGTTTTGAATTCTCAGAAAATGAACTTAATGAGGCGTGGGATTTAGAATTTGGCAAAGAAGAACTTAACGAGGCAGAACTAGACCAAATTGTTGGCGGGGTCGCGGGTGGCCCGCGTGGAAGATCTGCCGCAATGGGAGTTAGAGGATGACTCTAATTCTTCTACAAGAATAAAAAGCAAGCTTAAGCTTGCTTTTTTTATACCTTAAAAACAGTCCAAAAATCTTCTTTGCCCCATTGATCCTCAGAAGCCATTTGCATAAAAGAGGCGGGCGGCAAACTACGCGACCTCATCGCTGGAAACATCAGTCGCTTATGGGCTTGACGCATAAATTGATAGTAGCTCAGATTACCAGAAAAGGGCAAGTAAGAATGATAGCCCTTAGCTTCATCTGCAATAATCATCTGCGTACACAATACTTCTACATCTAACCAAGCTGTGCCATAGTGCTTACTTTCTGGAGTTGAAAAGAACCATAGATTACCTTGCCGTATATCATTATAAAAAGCATAAAAGAGTTGACGCTCCCGATCAGCAGAACGTAAATATCCTCCTATAAGTAGCGGAATTCGGTACACCCTTAACTTCATACCCTTATGCCAGCTTATCAAAGAATAAAGCCATTTCTCAAAATCGAGTTTCATCTTCTCGTACAGATCTTCTGGGGCAGCAATTGTATGCTTATCATAAGGCTCATATTCATGTGAAGCATATACTAAGCTTGTGCTTATAAAATGAATCTCCAAGTCTACATTTTGGGCCGCCAGCAATAGTATGCTGGCTTCCAAATTCTGGTAAAAGCTAATCTGATCCTCTTTCTTTGGACTGTTTGAGCGGGCCAATATAAATACCCTACTTACTTGCTCTGAAATTTCTATCTTAAACTCTCTTAAATCACAAGGCAAAAATGTAAAAGCTCGGTTGAGCTTATCATTACTCCTCTTTGACACTAAAAGGGTTTTTCTTGGATCCAGTATTCTACAAAGGTTGATCCCTAGATAGGAGTTGCTGCCAATCACCAAATCAATCATATCCTGCATCTAGAATTTGATTCTTTAATTCCTGATATAGACCAGCTTGATGCTTAACGCGATATATAAACCCCCAAGATGAATAGTACAAGGCATGAGCATCATTGAGCCTGGGGTAGAGATTGGCAAAGTCACTTCGAGTATAGTCTTTTTCCTTTAGGTCTAATTGTATTAACTTATAATTGAAATCACGCTTATCATCGATGCTACACCCACGTTCTTGGGCTTCATAGGAGTAGACATTATAGAGATCCTCCTGAGCGCCTGGGTCATATATCTTTTGAATACCATAATCTTGTCTATTCTCAAAAACTGGGGTATTGCCAAAAAGAGAAAACTGATTAAAGATGAAATCTACTCCATTGTTTAAGTGTGTTAGTTTACGTGCAAAATCCATCAATACCTTATCCTCATCTTTAGGTGCTGTTGGGAAATTATAGATCATACTCAAAATAAGGCGAATACCTCTATTGCTAAATTTAAAAATTAAAGTTACGATATGCTTTAGTTCTGATCGCTGTGAAACCTTGACCATATCCATGGCCGTATCTTCCTGAATAGTTTCCAAGCCGAATAAAGCTTCCCTGCAGCCTGCCGAATACAAATCCTCAATCAAATCTTCCTTAAAGTTGGCATCCGCTATTAGGCGCATATTCCATAAGAAACCTGCTTTTCTAAATTCTTGATGATTAACTAGGGTTTTTAAATCCTTTGGGCGTAGAGCTTCATCCATGAACGAGAAATACTTGAGACCATGGCGGTCCCTCAAATACAATAAGTGCGCAATGCTTCTATCCATAGCATCTTGCTCCTCAAAGCTTTTTACAGACATATGCTTCCTAATTTGAACACAAAAGCTGCATTTAGAATAATAGCATTGGTTATTGATCAAGGGATAGTTGTAATGCAGTTTTTCTGGATGCAAATCAAGGTCTTGCCAATAGTCATCTAAAGACTGCCAGTATAGTGGATTTTTGGGTTTAGCCAGCTGAGGAACGTAAGTGGTCTTATGAATCACATATTCTCCTCCTTTTGGCAGGACCACGTTCTTAAGATTCGATGCTGCCCCCCCCTGAAAGTACGCCATTAAACTAAGTTAAGTATCGGCCTTAGCCTCATCATAATAGCTGATGGCATCTATATACTTAAAGAGATCCCCATTGGCCTTTATAGCCTCTAATCGATTGAGTAGGGAGAAGTTCTCAAAATGATGCCTGCCTATGCATAGCAAAGCCTTAGGATTCTTTTTCTTTAAGCGATATCCCAATAAAATGGCCAAAAAGAGAGAAGTTTCACTCTCACATCCCAGGCTGATCAGATAATTTTCACGGAACATCTTATCAGTAAGAAGTTGATCAAAATAGCGCACTAAAAGGTGGTCCTCTTTGAGACGGATAGCCAAGGCATTCAAATCCCCAATACTTAATATATCAGGATTAAGTACTATTCCACTAAGGGCCAGTGTTACCTCATCTATAGCCTCAGATTTTTGTTCTATGGTCTTGATAAACTTGGTGTATGAAGACATGGCTGAGTCTGCCTTATTTAGTAGGTCATAGGCCAAATCTTCTTCCCCCATTTGCACAAGTACATATTTCCAAAAATGAGGATTGAGATCTCTTTGCTGATAATGATAAGCTTTCTCTATCAATTGCTGTGCTTCGCGACCTTGGAATGGCCTAACAGCCATTGAAAATGCTTTGGGAAGCTCTAAATGCAATACACCCTTCATAATCTATACTAGTTGACGTTTAGCCAATTTATAAAATGCTCCTTGTTTGTTCATCAATTCTTCATAACTCCCCTCTTCAAGCTTGCGTCCATCCTCCAGGTAGATGATTTTATCACACTGCATAATAGTAGAAAGCCTATGTGCAATCATTACTCTGCTAATGGACAATCCGTCTAGTGTTTTCATTACTTGCCTTTGGGCGATATTATCAAGAGCACTGGTAGACTCATCTAAGAGTAAGATCTGAGGATTAGCAATTAAAGCACGTGCTATTAAAATCCGCTGCTCCTGTCCTCCAGATAAACTTCCACTACCACTAATCATGGTATGCATTTTCATAGGCATAGCCTCGATGTCCTTATTTACCGAGGCCATTTCAGCTGCCTGCCAAGCATCATCAATACCTAAATTGGCGGAGCCTACTATATTCTCATAAATGCTTCCTTCAAACAATCGGTCATTTTGCAAGACTACTCCCAACTGCTGTCGGAAAGCTTTCAAGTTCAATGTGTCTAAATCTAGATCGTCATAAAAAACAGCTCCTTTCTTCAACTCGTAAAAGCCTAGTAATACTTTTAGAAGGGTAGACTTCCCCGATCCACTAGGTCCTACAATGGCTACACTAGAGCCCTTATCAATAGTAAAACTCACATCTTTGAGTATTTCCTGCTCTTGATTAGGGTAGGTAAATGATACATGCTGCACTTCTATTTTCCCTTTCAACCCCGTGCTTTTCCCATCTTTACTTAGCTCTGTTGGACTTTGTAGGGCTTTCTTCAAAAATTCATAGCGCGGTAAGGCTTTCTTTGCCTTAAGGCCGATAAAGCCCAAGGTGGCCAAAGAAATTAGTAAATTAAATGTAGCCGCATTAAAGCCCAAAAAGCTACCAAGTGCTAAGTTCCCATCAGTCAAATAATACCAACTGAATAGCATGATTTGCCCAATCCAAGGAATAGCTTCACTAAAAAATCTAAACCTACTCTCACGTAAAAATAAGAAATAGTCTTTGTTTCTCAGTTGCGCAAAGTAATGACTCCAGAATGAAATTACCTTCCACTCTGCTGCAGCTTGTTTGATTTTAATGATACCATTAAAAAACTGTATGACCATTGAACCAAGAAAGAGGGCTCTAGAGCGTTGTTTCCGGTCTTCTTGCAAAAGCTTGTGAAGAACCCAAAGCGATAAACCCAAATAAAGGATGGATAAAACAATTACCATCATCGTCATGGAGGCGTTAAAGCTCAACATAACGATTAAGTTGAAAAGGCTAAAAAGCATAAGGTGTAAAGCTGAGAATAAGACCGAACTGATAAAATAGATAAAGGATTCAAAATCAATGATGTTATAACTGAGTGAGCCTGAACTCTCTTCATCAAAAAAGTGGAGTGGTAATTTTAGCACTCTATCTAAAAGTGCGGACTGTAAATAAAATTCGTTCAAATCCTCAAAGCTATAGGAGATGATTTTCAAACTGTAATTAAATAATACCCTTACTATCACTAAGCATAGCAGTAAAAGAGAAACCTGTTGCAGAAAGAATCGCTCCGCCGATGGCAAGACCCAATTAAACAGAGCACTAATACCATAAGGGAAGACGGACGCTATACCTGAAACCAAAAGGCTCATCAATAGTATTCCTATCACCTTGCTTCTATTGTGCTTAATGATAAAGGCCAATAAGTAGCGCTTGCTGATCTTTCGATCCGCCAAGAGCGGCAACACCTGAAAGGCTTTCATATTAGCTTGAGCAAAGGCATCTGTGGAATAGCGCACTTCTTCTCCCTTCTCATTGAGCAGTACTATACTATTGCCCTTCTTAGACTGCAACAAATAGGCCTGTGAATCCTTATCAACCAGTAATAGCTCTCCTGGCATACGTCTGTACCAGTCTCCCTTGAGCTTAACCTCCCTATGAGCAATATTATAGCTGAGCTCAAATTCCTTTAAATTCTCAGCGATACTTCCCTTTAATAACGGCTGCTGTGCTCTAACTCTATCTAGGTACAAACGCCTAGCAATGACTTTATATAGGTCTTCCCAAGGGTGGCGTTCTGAAGAGAAACCCGCCTCCTCTTCCCGCACTACCGCTCCGAGCGCCTGGGTGCTTCTCCTTTTGAATATCTCTTCCTTTGTCCTTTCTGTTTTAGCCATCAGAAGAAATTAGATTAGTATATAACGACCCTTTAGCCATCAGCTCTTGATGACTGCCAACCTCTATGATCTCTCCTTTGTCTAAGACATAGATGCGGTCCACGTCCCTTATTGTGCTGAGGCGATGCGCTATGAGTATTGTCGTACATTTTAAGTCCTGAACTTTTTCACTAACCACTTGCTCCGTGATAGGGTCTAAAGCGCTTGTAGCCTCATCCATAATGAGCAGATGCGGCTGAAGTAATAAAGCTCTGGCAATTTCTAATCGTTGCTTTTGCCCTCCGCTGAGGTTTCTACCGTCTTCCTTTAGCACAAAGTCAAAACCGTTTTCTAAGGACATGATATGGTCATAAATATCGGCTACTTGACAAGCCCTAGCTAATTCTTCATCACTTACGGAGTCATCCCAAAAACTAAGAATGTCCCTAATTCTGCCCTCAAACATAAAAGGATATTGATCTACTACGGCAATAGACCTATTATAAGAGTTCTTATCCAGTGCATTCAATGGCTTGCCATTGATAAAAACATCTCCCCCCTCTGCCTCATAAAGACCGGCAATAATTCTCGCCAAGCTTGACTTTCCAGAACCTGAGCCTCCAACAAAAGCTACCCTTTCACCAGGGGCAATGGCCAGATTGAGGTCCTTGAAGAATAAATCAGCATTCTTACTAAACCTAAAATTCAAGCCCTCGATCTTTACTTCAAGCCCTTCATCTTCTTCTGTGGATAAGCCTTCTCCAGAAGTATCGGGCTGCTCAGAATCTAACACCTCATTTACCTTAGTGAGACTACCTGAAAGATCATTAGACGTATTGACCGTATCGACCAAGCGCTCCAAAGGTTGAAAGAAGAACTGTATGAATACCGTAAAGGCAATTAGGCTACCTAGCTCTAAATCACCATTCATCACCATTATACCTCCCCAGAACAGGATCAAGGTATAATTTAACAGATACAATAAGTCTGGCATTACATCGATAATACTTTGCAGTACCTTATGATTCTGTTTTATATTGATAACTCTAGCTTTTATTCCAGTCCATTTCTGAAAAAGATCATCTTCCTTTCCATTCGCCTTTAAGCTTTGCACCCCTTGAATACCTTTGATTGTAGTAGAGATCAATTTACCTTCATCCACACTTAATATCTGACTAAGTTCTGCCTTCTTTCGTGAAAGAAGTTGCAAGACCACCATATTGATAATGGCTGAGAATAGTACCATTAGGGCTAAAGAGCTATTTAAAAAGAAAAGGATGAGCAAGAAGAAGAACAAGCTAATCATATTCACCCCTACAAATATGAGATCCTGAATCAGGAACTTGCTAATTTTACGGATATGACCCATACGTGCTGCTAATTCATCAGCACTTCTATTCAAGAAAAACCGGGCGTGTAAACCCATCAGTTTTTGAATATACTGAAAGGACAATAATGTATGAGCACGCACGTAGAGCCGGCTCAGAATACTGGCTTGTAAGGCTTGAATAATAATCTTAATCAGTAGGGTTGCCATCATCACCAAGACTAAGGGCACTAGCCAAGATTGGAAATTATTGACAACAATCTGATCTACAAATATTTTGGAGTAGAGTGGGAGAATGGCGATAGGAACCATGGCTATTAAACCAAGACCTAAAATTAACCATTGAGAAGCCCCTGTTTTTTGATACAAAAAAAAAATAGATCGATAGGGCGAAAAAGGCTTGCCTTGCTTCTCAAAGTTTTCTGATATACTAAAACTTAAAACAACTCCCGTATAAGATTCATCAAACTCATCTCGCCCTACCTTTCGGCGACCTAAGGCTGGATCATTTAAAAAGAAGAATTTGTCATTAGACCCCTCTAAAACTAAAAAGTGATTGAAGTTCCAAAAAATTATGACTGGCCTATCAAGAGATTCTAATTCCTTAATCCCACAACGCTCTGCCTTATAATTAAGGCCATATTCCTTAGCCGCCTTAATTATAGAACTAGCCTTTGAGCCATCTCTAGAAACACCGCATGCCTTCCTGAGATCTTCTAGCCGTTCATGCCTGCCGTAATAACCCAATATCATCCCAAGAGAGGCAGCACCACATTCCGTGACCTCCATCTGCAAAAACGCTGGTGTTTTGAACCTCCTATTCCGCATTGATGAAAGGGAATAAAAGATTAATAGGCGCTTTTTCATCTATGAGCACACGAGCCTCAGCTAGTGAACCCGCCAATATCTTGGCATTGGGACCTGTGCCTGCTGACCATTTTAAGCCCGAAAAGTTTGTGCTGTCTTGCAAAAGATTGACTGAAAAATAGGCGGGCAAGTTGCTTGAACTAAGTTCTTCTACCAGTTCATCATTTCTCAGGATCCGGTAAAGACCTTCCCTAGTAGCAGGATACTTTGATACCTTATCTACCTCACCAATAATATAACCGTACTCTTCTTTAGAAAACGTACTAGTACTGATATAGACCTTCATTCCGCTCTGGAGCTTTTTGGTAAGCTTTGCGTCTACAAAGAATTTGGCCTCTAATAGGCCTTGCTGATCATCATAGTTCTCTACTGTCATTAAGTTTGTTGCCGGATCAAAAATGTCGCCATCATCTAGTGATACTTCTACGATCATTCCATTGTATGGGCTTTCTATCTGACTCTTAAAACGCAATTCACTGCGCTTCTGGTTGAGGGTGTTTTGTAGCGCCTCCATCTCTTTCTTAGCCTCTAGAAAATCGTTGAGCTCAAAATTCTTGGCCTCTACATAGGCAAGGTTTAGCTTTTGATAGCGATAATCCAATGAGGATTGATAAGAAGCTAAGCGTGTACGATCAAAATTAGTGCTGGCCTTTCCAATCTGCGTTTTAATGAGTTTTAGGCTATCCTTGATAGAGCTGATACTAGCTTTTAGATTTGCCTCCCTTTGCCTTTTTAGTTGAGGATCTACCAACTTGCCAAAACGATTTAGTCTTTTCTCATACATGCGATAATCGGCTTCTAGCTTACGTACCTCAAATTGAAGATCTATTTGCTCGGCTGTTGCTAAAAGTTGCCCCTTGTGAATGGTATCTCCTAGATTTACCGCCAGAGTATCAATAGTTCCGCCGAATGGAATCTTTACCTGCCTTAAGCCCTTCTCTTGAATTAAGATTCCCGAGCCATCTACAAAAATGGGTAAAGAGCCTCTAAATCCCCATAGCAGAAAGAATACTAGCATTAATGAAAGACCAATGAATACTGCAATATGCCTGGGCCTAACCACCTTTAAGCTTTGGCTAATATCCTCTGGCGAGCTGATTTTTTTTAGGGCCTTTTGGCGAAAACTAACATCCCCCATCTTATTTAGTTTACTTAAGTTTAAATTTATCGTGCAAGAAGTAATCTTGAGCCATTTTCCTTTGATAACCACAACGTTTGGGGTTAAAAAATAAAAACAGGGCCTTTCTAGAACTACTCGAAGTATTCACCGCCGACCCATGCGGGCAATAGCCATCAAAGAAAAGTGCATCTCCAGCAGCTAATTCAATAGGCTCAAAATTTAAACTATCAACAATCTCTTTTTCCAGTACGCCGCCTTCAGGCCCAAGCCCACCTTGCTTGTGGATTCCTGCAGCTACTTGCATACAGCCATTCTCTATAGTATGCTCATCTACCGCTAAACACATAGTAACCAACTTATCAATAGGTACACTTGGAGCGTATCTCTCATTGACCCACTGGATCACTGGGCTCTGCATATCCTGATGAGGATCATAGGCACCACCCCCAGGCTCTTTAAAATGGAAATCTTCAATGAATAGATGGGCTGGTTCTTTAAGTAAGCTCTCTAAATGCACTTGTAGCTTTTGGCTTTCTAAGAAACTCTTCATAAAGCCTATCCTTTCTGCAAAATCAAGCGCTTGAAAAAGCAGCTTCCCCTCTTTGCCGGCAGACATTTCAGGCACACAATAGTCTGGGTACAGTTTACAGTATTGTAACATACTAGCCCTTAGCTGTGACATCTCTCCCCTTGTGTAAAATTGACGCACTACCACAAAGCCCTTTTCTTGATAGGACGCCTGCAGTGCTGCTAAGTTTTCTAACATATAGTTTAGTTGAAGTCTAAAAATAAGAAAAAGATTAGACTAGCAGAGGTATGGGAGGAGTGGTTTTTGGCTTCTTTTTTAGAAAAGTTTAAAACGTAGGAAAAAGTCATGATTTAGTCATCATTTTCTAAAGAAGTGTGCTTCTAAAGGTCCAGCAAACCGAAATTAGGCCTTCATCCTTTTCCATTAATATTAACACAGACAATTCCCAACAGCTAAAGCACATCTTAAAATTTTTGGGGATTTTTACGACAAGGTATCTTAAGGTATTGCCCTTAGTCTTTTAATGGGCTAAATATCGTCTATCCGAAAGATGCTATAGCATTGCTTTATAACTCATTTCGCCCTGATAAAGATTTATTTTTTTATTCGGTAATGGGAGAAAAATGTCTAAAAATAGCTGGGTTTGATTTCAAGCTGAATGAGGGCAATACAGAGCCCAAGCTAGCTGTCAGGCTTTGTCATTTTAAAGATCGCGCCCGAAAAGTCAGCTAGGAATGTTAATTCAACACAAAGTTAGTGCTTGATAGGCTGTACCCATGTGCGACTTATTAGCAATTGACTAACCACTTACAAACCAAAAAACCCTTGCTAATCTATTGACTAACAAGGGTTTTGATTTTGTGATTGTGCCCCAGGCGGGACTTGAACCCGCACGACCGCAATGGTCACGGGATTTTAAGTCCCGCGTGTCTACCAATTCCACCACCAGGGCGAACCTAAATAAAAACCCCTCGTAAGAGGGGTTTTTGAGCGGGAGACGGGATTCGAACCCGCGACCCCGACCTTGGCAAGGTCGTGCTCTACCAGCTGAGCTACTCTCGCATTTTGCTAATTTCTCAATTAGGCTTCTTAAAAGAACTTCCCTCCTTGCGTTTGGGACGGCAAATATAATATGATTTTCAAAAACCACACAACATTATAGACCAATTTTTTTCTTTATTTCATTTAACTTCATCAAGGCCTCTACTGGAGTAAGAGTATTGATATCTAAATTTTGAATATCCACTCTAATATCTTCTAAAATCGGATCATCTAACTTAAAGAAGCTCAGCTGCATATCATCTTTAGCCTGCTTAACAGCTTGCCCAGCGTCCTTTCCCTTCGCCCGACTACTTTCTAATTCGGCCAATATTTTTTCGGCACGGTTTAAAACCAAATTAGGCATGCCCGCCATCTTTGCTACATGAATTCCGAAACTATGCGCACTACCACCTTGCCTTAATTTGCGCATAAAGATGATTTTATCGCCTACCTCCTTCACACTCACATTATAATTATGAATGCGCTCAAACAGATTTGCCATTTCATTTAACTCGTGGTAATGGGTAGCGAATAACGTTTTAGCGCGACTGGGATGTTCATGCAAAAATTCCGCGATACTCCAAGCGATGCTAATACCATCGTAAGTACTTGTACCGCGTCCTATTTCATCGAGAACCACTAAACTCCTTTCGGAAAGGTTATTCAAAATACTGGCCGTCTCATTCATTTCTACCATAAAGGTAGATTCACCCTGAGAAATATTATCAGAAGCCCCCACGCGCACAAATATCTTATCGACCAAACCTAATTCGGCAGCCTGCGCTGGCACAAAAGAACCCATCTGCGCAAGCAAACAGATTAAAGCACTTTGCCTAAGTAATGCCGACTTACCCGACATGTTCGGGCCGGTAATCATTAGTAGTTGCTGTTCTTCCCGATTTAGCTCTAGGCTATTGGATATATACTCGGCTCCGCTAGGCAGACTTTGCTCAATAACGGGATGACGACCATCCGTAATGGACAAGCTGGTTCCATGATTTATACCGGGCAAATGGTAGTTCCGCTTCTTGGCCAATTCTGCGAAAGCGGAAAGACAGTCGATTTGAGCCAGCAAGCGGGCATTGGCCTGAATTTGCGCTAATGACTTTCGACATTCATTTAAAAGATCCTCGTATAATCCTTGTTCCAGACTAACAATTTTTTCTTCCGCTCCTAGAATTTTTGCCTCATACTCTTTTAGCTCAGGGGTAATGTAACGCTCTGCATTAACCAGGGTTTGTTTGCGTATCCACTCTTGCGGAACTTTATCTTTCTGACTGTTACGAACCTCTAAATAGTAGCCAAAAACATTGTTAAAGGCAATTTTAAGATTGGTAATACCTGTGGCCTGACTTTCTCTATTCTGAATCCCTAAAAGCTTATCTTTTCCATGATAAACCAATTCGCGTAATTCGTCCAGATCGGCCGAAAAGCCTTGACGCATTACTTCTCCTTTATTGAAATTATTGGAAGGCTCTTCCTTTAGTCGATCGGTTATCGTAGCAATAAAATCCAAGCCTGTCCACAACTTATCGCAAAACTCTTTTAGATCGCCATCTACAGCAGTGCCTAAGTTCTTAATTTCATTTGAAAGCATAATGCCTTCTTTCAATTGGAGCAGTTCCTTGGGCAAAATCTTACCGGTGCTAAGCTTTACCGCCAAGCGCTCTAAGTCATTGATTTCGGCCAAATGATCGCGTGTGCTTTCTAAAAGATCGATATTTTTATAATAAGTATCCACTACTACCTGCCGTTTTTCAATCTGCGTTAAGTCCAGCAAAGGCATCGCCATCCATCGCTGCAACAATCGCGAACCCATGGGAGAAGCGGTGAAATTTATAACATCATATAGTGATTTACCATTGGGCGCATTAGAGTCGAAAATCTCTAAATTTCGCACGGTAAAACGATCCATCCACACATAATCACGGTGATCAATTCTACTTAAAGAACTAATATGTTGCAAGCGATTGTGCTGGGTTTCCTTCATATAGTGAAAAACCGCCCCGCAGGCAATTATCGCCTCACGCAGATCTTCAATCCCATAGCCTTTAAGAGAGCTAACTTGAAAATGACTTAATAAATTCTGCTGGGCGAAATCCTCTTGAAAAACCCAATCATCGAGCGAATACGAATAATGCTTACCCTGATACAATTCATTGTAAACATCACGCTTGGTGCGTGAGTAAATGATTTCCGCCGGTCTTAAGCTTTGAATCAGTTTATCGATATATTCATGACTTCCCTGGGCCACCATAAGTTCGCCCGTAGAAATATCGCAAAAAGCAATTCCCTGCATGCCTCCGGTAATATGGATGGCACAAAGAAAATTATTACTCCCACTTTGTAAAACCTGATCGTTGGTGGTTAAGCCTGGAGTAACCAATTCTGTTACGCCGCGTTTCACTATATTTTTGGTTTGTTTAGGATCTTCTAACTGGTCGCAGATAGCCACGCGGAGTCCCGCTCTCACAAGTTTCGGCAGATAAGTATCTAAGGAATGATGCGGAAAACCCGCCAGTTCGGTTTTAGCCGCTGCGCCATTGGCTCGTTTGGTTAAAACAATTCCCAAAATTTTGCTTGCGCGGATGGCGTCCTCACCGAATGTTTCGTAAAAATCGCCCACCCGAAATAAAAGCAAAGCATCGGGATGCTTGGTTTTTATCTCGTTATACTGCCGCATTAAAGGCGTCTCTTGCTTACTTTTCGTAGTCAATTAAAGTACTTTTGATCTTTGGCTAAAATACTATAAGCTATGAGAAAGTTACGCATGAGCGAGCTAAATAGAATGACTGCGGAAGAATTTAAAGAAAGTAAGAAACATCCTTTCTGCATTGCCTTAGATGATATTCGCAGTATTTTAAACGTTGGATCCGTTTTCCGCAGTGCTGATGCCTTCCGTTGCGAGAAAATCTACCTTGGCGGACTTAGTCCCGAACCCGTAAAAGAAATGCGTAAAACCGCCCTAGGCGCGACCGATTCGGTGGCATGGGAAGCGATGCCCCATGGCCTATCTGGCTTGGCGGCACTCAAGGCAAATGGCTATCAAATATGGGCCGTAGAGCAAACTACTAATTCTATCATGCTTAATGATTGGCGGCCCAATTTAGAAATGAAGCAAATTTTCGTTTTTGGTAACGAGGTAAGTGGCGTAAGCGATGAAGTGCTGAGTTTTTGCGATGGCGCTATTGAAATCCCGCAATTTGGCACTAAGCATTCCTTAAATATTTCTGTTAGTGCTGGCATTGTTCTTTGGGATTATATCCGCAAGACCTTATAACATGAGTTCGACTATCCATTAAAACTCAAACCGACTTAGCTCGAAGACGCCCAAAAACAGTCTTTCGAATTAGCGATATCTAGCGCTTATCCTTTGGAAATACCCCGCCCTTAGTTCCTCGTCTATTTTAAGTTCATTTAGGATTAAACTAAAAAAGGCTCCCAAATTGGGAGCCTTTTAAAATGTTTAGAACTTATCTTATTTTACAGATACGTCAACTCTACGGTTGATGTTGTTGTGCCCTTGAGCTAATTGCTCAGACTCACCACTAGATTTAGTTTCGATACGAGAAGCATCAATTCCAAATACTTGCGTTAATTCTTTTGCTACTGCATCAGCACGGCGCTGACCTAAAGTCTTGTTGTACTCTTCTGCACCCGTTGCATCACTGTGACCAGTTAATACAATTTTCACATCAGGATTAGATTTTAATGCATTAGCAACTGCGGCTAATCTTAAGTAGTTAGCATCTGTAACAGAAACGCTGTTAAAGTTAAAGAATACTGAAGGCATGTAAGCCCCTACACCGCCACCACCACCATTGGCAGCACTAGCAACAGAAATACCTTTGAAGTTCACCAAAGCACCTTTAGGAGTATTAGGCTCAACATCCATGTGATCACCTACACCATCACCGTCAGAATCGATAGTACGACCTTCAGAATCAACGTTAGCACCTTTAGCCGTGAATGGATCAGCATCCATGTAATCAGGAATTCCATCACCATCGCTATCCATTGGAGCTCCGTTGGCAGCAACATTAATACCAGCTGGTGTAGCGTTATCAACATCGAATAGGTTACTTACACCGTCACCATCATCGTCATTGGTAAGTTTACCGTAGTTATCTTTAATTTCTTTCAGGTCAGCAAAAAGATTTTCGTAAGGACTGTAATAAACGATGTTCTTTTTCTCCTTGTCGCCAAAGTTATAAGTAGCACCTACACCGAAGTAACCGAAGAAATCAGAATTCACCCCTCTCAGAAGACCATCTGCTCCATCAATAAGAGTAAAGGTATTGCGGTAAAGAATATCTAAATCCCAAGTTTCATTCAACTGGCGTTTGTACCATAATTTTAATGGAAGCATAGTGGTGAAAGCTCTCCCAGCAGCCAACTTATCTCCACCAACTGAACTAACTTGAGTACCTGCTTCATCAAAGCCAGTTGCGGCTAGATAAGTCGCACCAAGACCTAGCGTAAATATCATGGCATGTTTTCTTTGGTATTGTCTACCATACAAAAACATATTGGTTAAATTAAATGCTAAACTGATGTCACCGTCTAAATAATCACCTTCGTAGTAATAATTTAAAGCAGTACCAGAAGTTTGGTGAAAACCACCTGTTCCGGAAACCCCAATCATAGGTGAGAACCATTTGGTTAAGTGTCCACGTACTCCGATTTCAAAACCACCAACACCACTTGGTGTTAGATCTGTTTTGTCACCGAAAAAATAGCTAGCCGCATCTCCTAAAGAGGCAGTAGCTCCAACATTTAAGCCTAATGACCAAGTACGAAAGTTACTTTGATGTGCTTCTGTAAGGACCACCTCTTCATTCTGAGCGGTTGCAGCGAGACTAAAAAGAGCAAGTCCGAAAAGTAAATTTATTCTTTTCATAATTATAAGTGGGTTATATTTTGCATCTATAAATGCTTCACAAAGGTACTAAAAGTGACCGAAACGCAATTTTTTTGCGTTAATTCTAATTTTGAAAAGCTAATATTTTTTTTACCGGCTATAAGGATTTCTTCAAAACTTCGTCAACCACCCGTTCTACATCACTTTCGGAGTGTAAAAAATCAAAATCATCCGCATTTAGATCGATGATTTTTGAGCTCCAGTTTTGTTTAATGAAGCTAGCATAACTTTTATTTAAGCTCAATAAATAATCATGACTCATATTTTCTTCATAAGACCGACCTCTTTTGTCAATATTAGTCAATAATGATTTGAGTGGACGATGAAGAAAAATTAACAAATCAGGTTGTCGAACCTTACTAAAGGCCATATGCCAAAATTTACGGTAAAGCTGAAATTCTGCCTCTGGAAGATTGTTCTGGGCAAAAATCAAGCTCTTAAAAGGCGCGTAATCAGCCACTAAATTGGGTAAAAACAAATCTTGCGTAGTTGGCAAATTACTGAGTTGATGATAACGATCTGCCAAAAAGGACATTTCCACCGAAAAGGCAAATCGCTCCTTATCCTCGTAAAAACGACCTAAAAAAGGGTTTTCTTCAAATTCTTCTAAAACCAAACGCGCATTAAGCTTTTCCGATAGAAGCTTGGCTAAGGTAGTTTTTCCCGACCCGATATTTCCTTCTATGGCAATGTATTTCCCTTCAATCAAGCTTGCGCGCTTTAACATTATCTGTACAGTTTTCTAATAGATAGCTTGTAGATTTTAGCAGAACTGGATGAATAAAATCTGGGTCTACCTCCGCTATAGCTTGCAAAGTAAAGGCACGTAAATGTAATCTAGGGTGCGGTAGTACAAGTTTATCAGAATTTAAAACCATATCACCCACAAACAGAATGTCAATATCTAAAGTCCGGTCAAAATAGGATCCCTCAACCTTAGGCTTTACTCTTTCCCTACCAAACTGAAGCTCTGCCGCTAGCAGTTTTTCTAATAGTAATTGCGGATTTAATACTGTTTCTACTTTCCAAACTTGATTGAGAAATAGATTTTCACTCTCCATACCCCAAGGTTCGCTTTGATATAAACTAGATTTGCTCAGAATAGTAAAAGAGCCCAACAAAAATTCTTCAGCTTTTTCGAAAGTCCTTCGCACATCTCCTAAATTTCCGCCAAGCAGCAAATGTGCTTCTCTTTTTATTTCTCGCAAACTGAACAAATACTTAATATTGCTGTATAAACGCAAAACTAAATATATTCCAATGAAATCCTTCCTTAAAATGTTACTCGCTTCCATTATTGGTGGCGCCATACTGCTCTTTTTGATATTCCTGCTATTTGCCTCTATCGCTTCTATTAGTAGTCCCGAATTAGAAATTAAAGACAAAAGCATTCTTCATATTGATATGAATGCCACTTTTGTAGATCGGGCCCAAGACAATCCCTTCGCGCAATTCGACCCGCTTTCAGGCAGTCCAGAAAGAGCCAATGGTCTTACCAGTATAATTAGTGCTTTAAAGGCAGCCCAAGATGATCCGAAAATTATCGGTATCTATCTCGATGGTGGCGTGCCCTTAGCAGGAAATGCAACGCTTAAAGAAATTCGCAATGCCCTCATTGATTTCAAATCATCTGGAAAGTTCATCTACGGTTACAGTGAAATACTGACGCAAAAAGGATTGTATTTAAGCTCCGTTGCCGACAGCTTTTTCTTAAATCCTGAAGGTATTTTAGAATTCTCAGGACTAAGCGCCTCTGTTACTTATTACCGCAAAGCACTAGAGAAATTAGGCGTAAAACCCGTTGTTCTTAGAGCCACTGGTAACAAATTTAAAAGTGCCGTAGAACCCTACCTTCTCGATGAAATGTCTAGTTCGAACCGCATGCAATTAAGCGAACTGCTAAATTCTTTTTGGGGAACTTACCTTAGTGATTTAGCTGAATCCAAATCCATCAGCATCGCCCAGCTGAACCTTACGGCAGATAGCTTACTAACTAACGTTCATGCAGCGGCAGAACTAGGTTTAATTGATGGCTTAGCATACTATGATCAAATTCAAGATCTTCTTAGCCAATCTAGCGAAAGCGAAAAATTTAGCGCGATTAACTTCATTAGCCCCGCTAAATATGCCAAACAACTGGATCTAAATGGCAACAGCGAATATAGCGACCAAAGAGTGGCTGTTATTATTGCCCAAGGCGAAATTCGTGGGGGCGAAGGCAGCGAGTATGTTATTGGATCTGATCGTATTGCTGCTGCGGTGCGTCAAGCGCGTTTAAACGACAAAGTAAAAGCCATTGTTTTAAGAGTAAACAGTCCTGGGGGTAGCGCCCTTGCCTCGGAAGTAATTTGGCGTGAAGTAGACCTTGCCCGCGCCGAAAAACCGGTAATAGCCTCGATGGGAGACGTAGCCGCTAGTGGTGGATACTATATCGCTTGCTTTGCCGATACCATTTTGGCGCAGCCCAACACCGTAACAGGTAGCATCGGCGCCTTTGGCTTATTTTTTACCGCGCAAGACCTTATGAATGAGAAACTGGGAATTAATATCGAAACAGTAAAAACGAATACTCATTCCGATATCGGTACCATCGATCGTGATTTAAGTCCTTCGGAACGTAGAATCTTGATTCGCCAGGTTGACAATATTTACGGAACCTTTAAAAGTAGAGTTGCGGCCGGTCGTGGTTTAGACCTTGCTTTTGTAGATAGCATTGGGCAAGGAAGAGTTTATTCTGGCCTAAGAGCGAAAGAATTAGGATTGGTAGATCTTATTGGTGGATTAAGTGACGCCATTAATATTGCCGCCGAAAAAGCAGGTTTAGAAGAAGGATATTCCGTTGTAACCTATCCCGAATTAGAAGATCCATTACAAGCATTTATTAAAAAATTCTCGGACCAAATGGGCGGTGCAAGCATCAAAGCCGAATTGGGAGAATTTGGGCAGTACCTCGAACTATTAGAGCAAGCACAAAGCCGCAAAGGCATGCAAATGCGCATGGAATATGACTTTGTAATTGACTAAGTTGAAGGAAACGCAAACCCTTAAACATAAAGAAGCCGGAATCATGTATTTGATTCTGGCGGCTTTATTTATTGCGGCCTTAATAACCTGTAACTTAATCGCTAATAAGTTTGTAAGCATTAACCTCGGCTTTAAAACCTTTATCGTTTCGGCCGGCGTAATTCCCTACCCACTTACTTTTTTAATCACCGACATTCTTTCCGAAGTTTACGGTCGAAAAAACACCAACCGCGTGGTTTTCGCTGGCTTATTTGCTTCACTTTTGGTTCTATTAATTCTCTATTTAGGGCATATTTTCCCCGCTATTAGCAACAGCCCCGTTAGCGATGAGCAGTTTGATCAAGTTTTCCAAAGTTCTAGCCGAGTAATTCTGGCTTCCATGCTGGCTTATCTGGTAGCGCAATTTATTGATGTGCGTATTTTTCACGCCATCAAGAAGAAAACCAATGGCAAATATTTATGGCTGCGCAACAATGCTTCTACCATTTTTTCGCAGCTAGTAGATACCATTTTAGTAACTACAGTATTATTTATTGGCGTAGAAAGTTTCGCTTTTATTGGAGGCTTGGTTAAAGATGGTTGGCTATTCAAAGCGCTTTTCGCTGCTGCAGATACGCTCTTAATCTACCCTTTGATTTACCTCATTCGTCGCTACTTCAATTTACAAAAAAGTGAAGAAATCGATCTCTGGTAAAAAATGGCTCTTCCGCATCCTAAAGATAGCACTAGTATTAGTTGCTAGTTATCTTTTGTGGCTAAAGCTAGATAAGTCTCAAATAAGAGATTTCGAATTAAGTCTCGATCTTAACCGTAGCCTCTTAAGTCTTTTCCTTTTTAGCCTACTCTGGTTTTTGAACATCACTTTTGATGCTATCGCCTGGCAAAAAATTCAAGCATTGATAAGCCACATTAGTATTAAAAAAGCCATTTGGCAAAATATTAAATGCTATGGTTTAGCCTTTATCACGCCTCTAAACAGCGGCGAAATTCTCGGTCGTTACATTGTGCAAGAAGATCAGGTTCATCGCTCTAAAGCACTTTTCCTTACTTTTTGGACCCATGGCCCTAAGCTTTTTGGCAAAACTATAATTAGCTTATTAATTGCCTGCCTTTGGTTAATTAATGCTGGTCAAATTGCCTATACTTTACTAACGCTTTTGGCTACCCTTTTTAGCTTAGTTATCTATTTCAGTCTCGAAAAAATTATAAGTTCCCTCCATCAGCGCAAGCTTTTTAAGTATCCCTTGGCCAATTATCTAATTAAAGGTGAGCCTGGCTTTAAACTAAAAGGCTTGCTGCTTGCAATCCACTCTTTTCGCTTCCTTATTTTCTCAGCGCAATTACTAATCTCCTTGTACTTTCTGCAACCCGAGAGTATTAATTTGGAAATCCTTTACGCTATTCCTCTTTATTATTTTCTATCGGCAGTAACCCCAACTTTTGCAGGATTGGACTTCTTAATTAAGGGAGCGCTTTCTTTTTACTTCTTTAGTTTCTTTAGTGATCAGTCCTTAGTATTTGTAATCGGCAGTACTTTAGTCTGGTTCTTTAATATGGCCATTCCTTCCTTAATTGGATTGGCCAGTTTAAACCGCGGTGAATTAGCACGCATCAAGCGAAAGCGAAAGAAACCCTAAAACCAGTGTGAGCGCGGACGTTAAAAACTAAATCCCCTTGAAAAATTAGGTATTGACCCCGCACCCCTTTCAGCACCGCTTCTGCCTTCGCTTCTTTATCCAGATTAAGAGTACTAATTTTTGTAGGCCACTCTTCCACGGGGTAATTAAACTGATAAACTTCATCTTCGCCTGCTGCAAAAAATTCTAGCATTTCAGCCGAAAGGCTTTCTTTCACCTTGAGCTTTTCCTTTACTAAATCTATCGTAGGAATTTCATTTTTCAGCATCTTCCGCCAAGGTGTTTTATCGCCCATTAAGCCTTTCAGCGCCACTTCCATTTCACCTGCTTGAAAACGATTTTCGGTACGCGCCAAAACTATCGCTTCCGATGCCCCTTGGTCTATCCAGCGATTTTGCATTTGCTGGGCGCGGGTTACGCCCACTTTTAAGTCGCCACCATTGGCCAAATACACGATATGCTCTTGCAGCTGATACGATTTCTCAAAAGCTAAATCGCGATCTTCAATATCCAAGTGTGCTTGGCTTAACTCTGGCCTAATAATGCTTTCACCCGCCTGCGGAGAGGTAAAAAAACAGTTCTTACAAAAGCCCATTCGGAACAAGTCGGCAAACTTATTTCCACAATTAGAACAGTATTTCTCATTAAGGAATTCTATTGTAATTTGGCGACCAATTAGTTGATTAAGCCTGATAAAATCATCATCTGCCTTGAGGATATATTGTACCTTTTCATCATCTTGCCACGCGGGCATTTTGCTCAGATTAAGTTCGAATCTCATATTCTAAAATTTGTATCGCTAAATTAGTTGTTCCTATGAAGCTTGCACTAGTAAATTCATTTTTAAGTTGGCGTATGAAAAAGCGCTTTCACCAGCTGGAACTTTTCATGAAGTATCCCCATGAAGTGCAGAGCGAGCTATTAATAGAATTAATAAGCATTGCTTCAAACACCGAGTTCGGAAAAAAATACAAGTTCGACGATATATCCTCTATTGACATCTTTAAAGAAAGAGTTCCCCTCCATTTTTACGAAGACATTGAAGCGGATGTAAATCGTCTCCGCCAAGGGGAACAAAATATTTTTTGGCCAGGAGAAGTGAAATGGTTTGCCAAATCTAGCGGCACCACCAACAGTAAAAGCAAATTTATACCCGTTAGCGAGGAAGCTATAGAAGATTGCCACTTTAAGGGAGGCAAAGATTTATTGAGCATTTATTGCAATTTAAATCCCGAAACTATGGTTTTCGATGGCATGAATCTACGAATGGGTGGCAGCACTTTTCTTGATAACCAGGAATTACAAAGCTACTATGGTGACGTCTCTGGAATTATAATCGAAAACCTCCCCTTTTGGGTAGAAATGCGCAGCACGCCTAATAATAAAATTAGTTTAATGACGGAGTGGGAGTCGAAAATTGTCGCTATGGCAACCACCTCCCTGCGCGAAGACGTTACCAGTCTCGCAGGTGTTCCGTCGTGGATGCTAGTTTTATTACAGCGCGTTTTAGAATTAAGTGGCAAAAAAAACATCGCCGAAGTATGGCCTAATTTAGAGCTCTACATGCACGGTGGGGTAAACTTTGAACCCTATCGCGAGCAGTACCGCGAAATTATTGGCAAAGACATTAACTATCTAGAAACCTATAATGCCTCGGAAGGCTTCTTTGGCATCCAAGATCAAAAAGATAGTGGCGAAATGCTTTTAATGCTCGATTATGGCATCTACTTCGAGTTTATTCCGATGGATGCCTACGAAGGGACCCAGTCTAAAACGATTGGCTTAAGCGAAGTGGTGATTGGCCCCAGCTACGCCGTGGTTATCACTTCCAATGCGGGCCTATGGCGTTACATTATTGGCGATACTATTCGCTTCACCAACACCTCGCCTTATCGTTTTAAAATTACCGGACGCACCAAGCACTTTATTAATGTTTTTGGGGAAGAACTCATTATTGAAAATGCCGAAAAAGCCCTCAGACAAAGCTGTGAAAAACATAATTGCCAAGTTTTAGATTTTACCGTAGCCCCCATTTTTATGGAAGGTAAAAATAAAGGAGCGCACCAATGGCTCATTGAGTGGAGTAAAGCACCCCTTAATAAAGCCGACTTCGCTGCCGATTTAGACAAAGCGATCTGCAATATTAATAGCGACTACGAAGCCAAACGTTACAAAGGCTTGGCCCTAACCGGTCTCGAGCTTATTGAAGCGCGCCCACAATTATTCTACGATTGGCTGAGTACCCAAGGAAAATTAGGAGGCCAAAATAAGGTTCCGCGCCTTAGTAACAGCCGTGAGCATATGGATGAACTCTTAAAATTAAACCACTAATGCGGATTACACTCCTGCTTTTTCTATTCCTAAACTCAGCCCTATTTGGGCAGGCTTTGCAATTAAATTTAGTTAGCAGCGAGGTCATTCCCGCTGCCGATGATTTAAAAGTTGACCCCTTCGGAAACATCTACTATTTAAAAGGCAATGAGATTATTAAACACCCCATAAAAGGCCAGCAAAACTATAGCTACAGCGATCCACGCTTAGGCCCAATAAGTTTTTTCACCTTAATTAACCCCCTGCAGCCGCTTCTTTATTATACCGATTTTAATACGATCCAAATTCTCGATAATCGCCTGAATTTTAGTCGCAGCATAAACCTCCTCGATGCCGGCTTTATCGACCCCAGTTTGGTAAGCTATACCAGTCAAAGTCAAATTCTCATCTACGATCAGGTAAGCGATCGCCTCAGCATTTATGACCCTGAAGCGGAAAAACTCCTAAACTTTAGCCCAACCATTAACCAAATTAGCAGCAGCTCCAGTCGCCCTTCCCTTTTATTAAGCAGCTTCAATCACCAAATCCTCCATCTTCCTCAAAGTGGGTTTTTACTTTTCGATGCTTTGGCCGCCTTCCAAAAAAACATTTCCTACACCGAAGCATTAATTGACGCCGATTTCAATAATGATTTACTTATCTGCCTCAGCGAATGTGGAATATTAAGCCTCATCTCGGTGAAAACCGGCCAAAGACAAAACCTAATCTGCCCGCAAACGGAAATCAAACGTATCATTTTACACAACCGCTCCCTTTATTTATGGAAAGCCGGCATGCTCTACCTTTATAAGCTCGAATAGCGGCTTACAATAGCCGATAATTTAGCCGAAAAACTTAGCTTTGTGAGCTTATTAAAAAACGACTATGCACATTGCAATTTCAGGTAACATCGGCTCGGGGAAAACTACCTTAACACGCTTACTAGCAAAGCACTACAAGTGGACACCCCACTTCGAAGATGTAGAAGACAATCCCTATCTCGACGATTTTTACCGCGAAATGCAGCGCTGGTCTTTCAACTTGCAAATCTTCTTCCTAAACAGTCGTTTTCGTCAGGTTAAGGAAATCCGCGAAATTGGAAAAAGCATCATTCAAGACCGTACTATTTACGAAGATGCCCATATTTTTGCCCCCAACTTACACGCCATGGGCCTTATGCCTAGCCGTGACTTTGAAAACTACCTTTCACTTTTCGAACTAATGGATTCCTTTGTGGAAGCCCCCGATTTATTGATCTACCTGCGTGCCTCCATCCCCACTTTGGTGGACCAAATTCAGAAGCGCGGCCGCGATTATGAAAACAATATTCGCATCGATTACCTCAGCCGCCTCAACGAACGTTACGAAGCGTGGATTTCTGGTTACGACAAAGGCAACTTGCTAATTATCAACGTTGACGAGAATAAATTCGCCAACAACCCGGAAGATTTAGGCAAAATCATCAATAATATCGACGCCGAACTTAACGGCTTATTTTAATAATCTGATTTTTTTTATTTGGGCGGCAACCGGGCTTTTTGCTCCAAGTCCTCGCCCTAACACTCCCAGCTGCATATTCTGCCGCTAGGCTTCCTTTGGTCGCCTGCCACAGAATTGCGCCGGGGTATTAAGGCTGCGGGCTTTTCACTACAATCCCTGCCGCAGGCTTTGCGGGTTCCAGGTCAGTCTCTTTCCACTCAAATCACCTTACTTTTTATGGAAAATCTGAGACAATAATTCATAATCATGCTCATGCTTCAAAATCAAGGACTTTGGGTAGACCGCATCTACCGCAGTGAAAAAATACAAGCCTAATTTACCTTTACTAAGCTCTGCAGAACCATGGGCTTGGATCAAAAAAAAAGAGGCCATCTAAAGTAGACGACCTCTTAATACTAAATTGATTATGACTAATCTTAGTTCATACTAAGACTCGCTAAAATTTTCTTTTCGTTTACGATATTAATCCCTAGTGTAGAAGGAATTGCGTTCCCATCAAGGATAATAAAAGCTTCACCTTCAAAAAGACCGTTTTCACCTAAACTCAATTGCTCGGCTCTAACTTCAACGCTTTTAAATTGTGACTTTAACAAAGTGCTAGTTTGTTTGCTACTTAGCTGCATGCGTAGGTTAACTACATTATCTTCTGAGGCGAAGTCATAGCTAAAAGCTTCTGCTGAAATAGTCCCGGTCATTTCACTATTGGGGCTGCTAAACTTTACTTGAGCCGCATTCGTACCTTCATAGGCGTAAACCTCTCCAGCGCTTATTTTAACCACTTCGTCCATATAAGCGTGATCACTTACATCACCCACGTGAATATGAGGAGCGATAACCAAAGAAACGATAGACATTAATTTAATTAAGATGTTCATCGAAGGGCCCGATGTATCTTTAAATGGATCACCCACAGTATCACCCGTTACCGAAGCTTTGTGCGCCTCAGAACCTTTGTACTCCATCTTACCGTCAATCATAACGCCTTGCTCAAAAGACTTTTTAGCATTATCCCAAGCACCACCTGCGTTGTTTTGGAAAATACCCATCAACACACCACTAACGGTTACACCCGCTAATAAACCGCCTAACATTTCCGCTGAAGAAGTTTCTTCAAATACTCCTAGAAATCCAAAACCAACTAATAATGGCGTTATTAAGGCGATAGCGCCAGGAAGCATCATTTCACGGATAGAAGCTTTGGTAGAAATCTCTACACACTTTTCGTATTCAGGCTTAGCCTTGTATTCCATAATACCGGGAATCTCTTTAAACTGACGACGTACTTCGTGTACCATCGCCATTGCTGCGCGACCTACCGCCGAAATAGCTAAAGAAGAGAAGATAAATGGAATCATACCTCCTACAAATAGCATGGCTAAAACAGGAGCTTTATAAATATCAATTGAATCAATACCAGCAATACCAACGAAAGCGGCAAAAAGAGCCAACGCGGTTAAAGCCGCAGAAGCAATGGCAAAACCCTTACCAGTTGCAGCGGTAGTGTTACCAACAGCATCTAAATTATCGGTGCGTCCACGTACTTCCTCAGGTAATCCACTCATTTCGGCAATACCACCTGCATTATCTGCAATTGGTCCGAAAGCGTCAATCGCTAATTGCATAGCAGTAGTAGCCATCATACCCGCAGCAGCAATAGCCACCCCGTATAAACCAGCAAAAGAGTAAGAGAAAATAATACCAGCCGCTAAGATTAAAATTGGAATAACCGTAGACTGCATACCCATCGCTAAACCACCAATAATGTTAGTGGCGTGTCCCGTAGAACTTTGCTGAACAATAGAATTTACTGGCTTTTTGCCCATGGAAGTATAAAACTCCGTTACTAAGCTCATTAAAGCACCAACAATAGATCCTACTAAAATGGCAAAGAATACATCTAAAGGACTGAACTCGTACCCTCTTAAAATCATGGATTCCGGTAACATCCACATAGAAAGCGGATAGGAAGCGATAACCACAAAAATAATAGAGGACCAGTTACCCATGTTTAGGGCTTTCTGAACCGAGCTGTTTTCGTTGCTAATGCGCACGAAAGCCATAGAAATAATGGAGAAGATAAGACCTAAGCCAGCAATTACCATTGGTAATAATATAGGGGCCATTCCACCAAAATTGTCAGCGCTGTCAATTTCTTGACCTAAAACCATGGTCGCTAAAATTGTGGCTACATAAGAACCAAAAAGATCGGCGCCCATGCCGGCTACATCACCCACATTATCACCAACGTTATCGGCGATAGTAGCGGGGTTACGAATATCATCTTCGGGAATTCCCGCTTCTACTTTACCTACTAAATCTGCACCTACGTCGGCTGCTTTGGTATAAATACCACCACCCACACGGGCAAAAAGAGCGATAGACTCAGCACCAAGAGAGAAACCAGCTAATACTTCGATAGCCGTTTTCATTTCCGGGCCATTAATGGCAGCACCTTCTGGAACAAAGTAGTTGTAGAAAACTATAAATAAAGATCCTAAACCTAAAACGGCTAATCCCGCTACACCAAGGCCCATTACAGAACCACCCGTAAAAGAAACTTTTAAGGCTTGTACTAAACTAGTACGGGCCGCCTCCGTAGTACGAACGTTAGATTTAGTAGCGATGCGCATTCCGATATATCCAGCTAAAGCAGAAAGTATAGCACCAATGATAAAGGCAATTGCGATAATAGGGCTTGAGTGCTCTACCAGGGTTCCTGAGTATCCTAACAAAATAGCCGCAATTACTACGAAGTAGCTCATTACTTTCCATTCGGCCTTTAAAAAAGACATTGCTCCGTCAGCAATATATCCTGCTAACTCAGCCATATTTTTATCACCTGCTGCTTGTTTAGTTACCCAAGCCGATTTCACTAGCATTACAAGAATTCCTACCAAACCTAGGGCGGGAACCAAATACATTAACCAGTCGTTCATAGTTGTTTGTTGATTGAAGATTTAATTTTTAACAAGGGGCGCAAAAGTAAATTAATTTAGCTTTTAGCCAAATGTCTAATTTGAAGTAAATTAGACTGACTCAAAAAAACTAAGTTCCATCCCCCTTTTTATTTGTACATCACCTTCTTTACTGCGGTAATAACTCTTGCCGCATTTGGTAAAAACTCATTTACCAATGTTGGGGCATAAGCCATAGGCGTATCGGCGGTGTTAATTCTAATAATTGGAGCATCTAAATAATCAAAAGCGTGCTCTTGGCAATGCGTAATAATCTCGGTTGAAATATTACCCAAAGGCCATGCTTCTTCAACGATTACCATGCGATTAGTTTTCTTAAGCGATTTCAATACTGCCTCATAATCGATAGGACGAACAGTACGTAGGTCAATTATTTCACAGCTGATACCTTCCTTAGCCAATTCATCGGCTGCTTTATCGGCTTCTTTAATAATCTTACCAAAAGATACAATGGTAACATCATCACCAGCGCGACGGATATCCGCCACTCCTAATGGAATAAGGTATTCTTCTTCCGGCACTTCCATTTTATCGCCATACATCTGCTCACTCTCCATAAAAATTACGGGGTCGTTATCGCGAATAGCACTTTTTAATAGCCCTTTCGCATCGTATGGATTAGAAGGAACTACCACTTTTAAACCCGGAGTATTGGCAAACCAACTTTCAAAGGCCTGACTATGCGTGGCACCAAGCTGTCCGGCAGAAGCGGTTGGCCCTCTAAAAACAATGGGTATATTAAGCTGCCCGCCGCTCATTTGGTACATTTTGGCCGCGTTATTAATAATTTGATCAATAGCAACCATCGAAAAGTTAAAGGTCATAAACTCGATAATCGGTCTTAAACCATTCATCGCAGACCCCACGCCGATTCCAGAAAATCCTAATTCTGCAATGGGAGTATCGATAACTCTTTTGGGGCCAAATTCATCAAGCATGCCTTTCGAAGCTTTGTAAGCGCCATTGTACTCGGCCACTTCCTCACCCATCAAATAAATGTTCTCGTCGCGACGCATTTCTTCACTCATCGCTTCAGCAATTGCCTCTCTAAACTGGATAATTCTACTCATTGATCATTCTTTTGAGGCGCCAAAAATACTAATTAGCAGCTAAAGACCTCATTTTTTAGTTAAGCTAAATCAGATTAATAATTTAGTATGCATGCATAAGGTTTTGTCCGCGGGTTTTTTATGGTTATTTTCGCGCTTTATACACATCACTTCTCAAAGAATATATTATAAATTATGAAGGTATTAGTTTGCATTAGTCATGTGCCCGATACTACTTCTAAAATCAACTTCACTGCCGACAATAGTGCATTTGATAAGAATGGGGTACAGTTCGTAATTAACCCATACGACGAATTTGGTTTAACCAGAGCGGTATGGTTTAAAGAAAAGCAAGGCGCCCAAATTACGGTGCTAAATGTAGGAAGAGCAGAAACTGAGCCTACCCTAAGAAAGGCCTTAGCCATTGGTGCAGATGCTGCCATTAGAGTTGACGCGGATCCAAGCGACTCCTTTTATGTAGCCCAACAAATTGCCGCAGTTGCTAAAGAAGGAGCTTACGATTTAATTATTGCTGGAAGAGAGTCAATCGATTACAACGGCGGACAAGTACCAGGAATGGTAGCTAGTATTTTAAATTTTCCTTTTGTTAATGCTTGCGTTGGCATGGAAGTTAGCGACAATGAAGCTTCTTTAATTCGTGAAATTGACGGAGGAAAAGAAAAAGTAAAAGCAAGTTTACCTTTAGTGATAGGTGGCCAAAAAGGATTGGTAGAAGAAAAAGATCTTCGCATTCCTAATATGCGGGGTATTATGCAAGCGCGTAGCAAGTCGCTAGATGTTCGCGCTCCGCAAGAGATTGCCGCTAAAACGAGCACCGGTTCCTTTACTAAACCTGCACCTAAAAGTGCTGTGAAAATGATCGATGCCGATAATGTAGCAGAGTTAGTGCGTTTACTGCACGAGGAAGCAAAAGTGATTTAATTAAAAAAGAAGAAACATGTCAGTATTAGTATATCTCGAAAATTGGGAAGGTCAATTTAAGAAAAACACTTGGGAAGCTGCTCTTTATGCTTCTAAAACTGCCACTATGCAAGGCACTGAAGCTATTGGTGTTGTAATCGGCGATATTAATGAATCTGCTGAAGAGGCAGGCAAATACGGTTTATCTAAAGTTTTACATGTAAATGATGCTGCGCTTGCAAGCTTCGACGCCAACCGTTATGCCCAAGCTTTCGCACATTTGGCCCAAGAAAATAATGCCTCAACTATTATTATTAGTGGCACCTTTAATGGTAAAGCCTTAGCGCCTGCTTTAAGTATCAAGCACAATGCTGCCCTTCTTAGCAATGTAGTTGATTTACCCACCAATGTAAATCCACTAACCGTTAAGCGCGGTGTGTTTTCAGGCAAAGGGTTCAACGATTTAAGTAGCACAGAAACCAATAATATCGTCCTTTTCGTTCCTAACTCAATTCCTTTGGAAGAAGGCAGTGGTGCGGCAAGTGTTGAAAGTGCTTCTTTTGCTTCCGCAGATGAAAAAACTGTAGTAGTGGAATCTATAGACCGTGTAAAAGGAAAAATTCCTTTGCCAGAAGCAGAAAGAGTAGTTAGCGGTGGTCGCGGCCTGAAAGGTCCCGAAAACTGGACTATGGTAGAAGAACTAGCCGAAGTTTTAGAAGCAGGAACCGCCTGTAGCAAACCTGTTTCAGATATGGATTGGCGTCCCCATAGCGAACACGTTGGGCAAACTGGCATCGCCATTAAGCCGAACTTATATATTGCGATTGGTATTTCCGGTGCTATTCAGCATTTGGCGGGTGTAAGTGCATCCCGCACTATTGTAGCGATTAACTCCGATGCGGAAGCGCCTTTCTTTAAAGCCGCAGACTATGGCATTGTGGGAGACGCTTTTCAAGTAGTTCCAAAATTAACTGAAGAGTTAAAGAAATTTAAGGCCGCCAATTAATGGAGCATATTAGGCTCTTTGTTAAGGGATTATCATACAGTCAAACCCAATCTGGGGCTTATGCCCTTGTTTTAGGAGAAGAAGGTGGTGAACGCAGGTTACCTATTATAATCGGTGGTTTTGAAGCACAAAGTATTGCCATTGCCATTGATAAAGATATGAACCCACCTCGGCCCTTAACGCACGACCTTTTTAAGAATTTCTCTGATGCCTTTAAAATTCAATTAAAGCAAGTTGTGATACACAAATTAGAAGATGGAGTATTTTACTCCATCTTAATTTGTGAGTTAAATGGCATAGAGCAAGTTTTAGATGCGCGTACTTCTGACGCGGTTGCTTTAGCCATTCGCTTTAATGCGCCCATATTTACCTATGCAGAGATTTTAGATAATGCGGGGGTGATTTTAAACGAAAAATCAACGGGATCGAAATCTAGCCGACTGCATACTAAGCTAGAAGATGACCTGCGCTCGAAAGATGTTAGTGACCCTAGCGCCTTGGAAACCCTCAGTCTAAAAGACTTAAATAAAAGTTTAGAAGAAGCTGTGCTTAATGAAGATTATGAGCGCGCGGTAAGAATACGAGATGAAATTGATCGCCGCGAAGCGAAATAATTAAGCCTCTCGGTATTCGCTAGTCCTTATTTTCTATTTTCGCCCATACTATGATGCGTATCAAAATTCTTCTTTTATTGCTTCTCAGCTTGGTACTCGGAAGTACTATTCGGTCTCAATCTATGGAAGGAGATTGGCAGTTTCAAGCTATTTTAAATAGTGACGGTGATTCTCTGTTTAAGATCTCAGCGACCGATATTTTAAGCTTTTCAGCAGATAGCTTCGATTACCAATTAGCCGCTAAGAACCTCCAGGCTTCGGGCAAATTTAGGCAGATTAGTGATAGCTTATTTTTTACTTATCGCGCGCCAAACGACACCCAAAGAACTTACACTTTTCAATTACAAGGTGATAGTTTATTAAGCTTAGAGGAAAGCGGAATTAGCTACCTCTTTAAGCGTCCGAAAGTAAAAACCGGTATTGGCGCTAGCTTACCTTTAAATTATGATTTCAGTGGAAAGTCCTTTGACCTTGCCTCTATGGGGCGCGGGCTTTTAGGCCTTAGCGTTTTATTGGCCCTTACCTTTTTTATGTCGGCCAAACGCAAATCTATTGATTGGGCTTTAGTGTTTAAAGGCTTGGTCATTCAATTTATTTTCGCCCTAGCCATTCTTAAAGTTTCTTTTATCCGCAATGGTTTCGATTGGCTCAGTGAGCGCTTTGTTACGCTTCTGGGTTTTACCGAGGTGGGCGCGCAATTCCTATTTGGCGAACTCATTAATGAGTCTAGTTCCTTAGGTTACATCTTCGCATTCAAGGTGTTACCAACCGTAATTTTCTTTTCCGCTTTAACGAGCTTATTATTTTATTACGGTATCATGCAAAAGGTTGTTTACGCTTTTGCTTGGGTAATGAAGCGTACTATGAATCTTAGCGGCGCTGAAAGTTTAGCGGCGGCAGGAAATATATTTTTAGGTCAAACTGAATCGCCTTTGCTGATTAAGCCTTATCTTAATAAAATGACACGTAGTGAGCTGCTTTGCATTATGAGTGGCGGCATGGCAACAATAGCGGGAGGGGTACTAGCTGCTTATATTGGTTTTTTAGGTGGAGATGACATTGTACAAAGAACCTTTTTCGCCAAACATCTACTTGCCGCCTCAGTAATGAGTGCTCCAGCAGCTGTGGTCGCAGCCAAGATTTTAATGCCGGAAACCAAAGAGGTAAATAAAGACATGCGCATTGGCAGTCATAATATTGGCGATAATGCTCTCGAAGCCATTACCAATGGTACTACCGATGGTTTAAAGTTAGCCGTAAACGTGGGCGCGATGTTATTGGTGTTTATCGCAATCGTAGCGATGATCAACTCTTTTCTAAGCGATTTTATTGGTGATATCACCGGTCTAAATATTTGGGTACAAGAATTCACCAACGGTCAGTATACTGGCTTCTCGATGGAGTTTATTTTAGGTTACACGCTAGCCCCCATTACTTGGCTTATGGGAGTTGCCAATGAAGATATTTTTTTGGTAGGACAACTACTAGGTGAGAAAACCATTCTTAATGAATTTGTAGCTTACGTATCCTTAGGCGATCTAATGGCCGAAGGTAAATTCAGCTCAGAAAAGTCCATCATTATCGCCACCTATATTCTTTGCGGCTTCTCAAACTTTGCGAGTATAGGCATACAAATAGGCGGTATAGGCTCTTTGGCTCCATCTCGTCGAGGCGATTTATCACGCCTAGGCTTCCGCGCATTAATCGGCGGAACCATGGCATCGTTATTTACAGCGGTAATTGTAGGAATGCTTATTTAACAGAATTTAGACCTTAACTTTTAGCCACCGGTTTTCAAAAAAAAACTAGCTCTTTTGTTGTAGCGGGCTACAGCCAAATAAGCTAGTTGCAAGTTTCCAATATTCACAGAGGGTTTGAAGCCTAATTTTACCTCGAATTCACCTTATTTAAGGCTTAGCCAAGGCAATATCATAGGCCTTTTCATAATGGCTCCGTAATAACTTCCAGTCAAATCTCTCCGAGAAATCTTCCGCCTTACTACGTTGTATTATTCTATAGCGTCTATTGTGTTTCACAAAGTGCCACAAATAGGTCGTTAGGTCATTAATCTCTTGTTCTCTGCTGCGTGCTTCGCGCTTTAAAACAAAGATTCCGTGATCTTCATCCGCGTCCTTCATACCATTTACATAACGTCCAAAACCCGATAAGTTTGAAGTTACGGTAGGTACACCACGGGCAATACACTCTAGTGGCGTATAACCCCAAGGCTCGTAATAACTAGGGAAAATTCCCAAATTACAACCACGCACAAAGTCGCCATAATCTATCCCGAATAATGGATTGGTACTTTTTATAAACTGAGGATGATAGACTACCTTCACTTTATCTAGTGGGCTATTAAACATTTGATTCTTACGCATGAAGCCTAAGATCTCATCGCCACCATCATCTTCTAAATTATGAGTAACAA
This sequence comes from Bacteroidota bacterium, assembly GCA_003045865.1. Lineage (GTDB taxonomy): Bacteria > Bacteroidota > Bacteroidia > Flavobacteriales > Schleiferiaceae > Croceimicrobium. Next base: position 32,736 of record PZPB01000003.1, read on the forward strand.
TTATCGGCCATTTATCGTTTTTCCAAGACTGAATAGTTCTTCTAAAACGTAGCTTCCAGTAATCATCTACCATATCGTTTAAGGGAGGTAAACGATGCTCCTTATCCGAACTTAAGGCTGCTTTGAAAAGACGCTCGCCAATTTGTTTTTCAATGGACTCTACATTGTTTTGAATTTCACGCATTACTCCGCGCGATTGCAATACTTCGGGATTAATAGACCATACATTTCTTTGTGTAACCACAAACATTACCACGGTAGTAGACATCCCGGCTTTAACCATTTTCTGATTTAAGCGACGTAAAGCTTCGAGTGTAATATCATAACCCTTATTACTAAACTCGTATCTACCCGAAGTAAAGAAATATAAGGTATCGTCTAAGTCAAAGCTATAACTATGAAAGAAATGACCCATGGTAAACTCATGCAGCTTTTCTTTAAATTTTTGGTGTAAGTTCTGCACCTCGTGCATGGCAACAAAGCGCTTAATATTTAAACCATTGGGAGTTATTTCGTCTGGTTTCTTCGCTAGTAAATGCTCGCATTCTAAGGCGGTTACTTCACTTACTGTGGTAAAGCCATCGGCCATTTTAGCTGACAGTCGCTCAATTTGTACGATTGGTAAAATCCCAAAGTGCCGCGACTCTTTCTCCCAGTCATAACTTGGCAAATCTTGGTAAAAATCGGGCTTAGCCATAGCTAAATACCGGCCCAGCATGGTTGCATGAGTGGTGAAAACCGTTTTACACGCTATACCTTCTTTTTTTATTTTCAAGATGGGCAGAGAAGCCATCCATTCGTGAAAGTTAACTAGTAATTGTTGCTCTCCCATTTCTTCACTGAGGTAGCGTAAAAACTTAAAATTGACTTCCGCCCATAGAATCATTCGTCCAAGAAGCTCATTGTTCTCATCCTTCTCAATGCTAAATTCTGAATCTAAGCGATCGCGATAACTATCTAAACTATTGAAGCCGAAATCTGGCTTAATCAAGACTACTTTAGGCCTTCCTGTTACCAACCAACGACCGTAAACCACTTCACAACCTTCGTTTGCCAGGCGACTTACCGCTCTACCCACTGGCGTAGATACGTCAGAAATCAGATCAATCTCCGCTGTAATATTCGGACTTTCCAAAGGACCTAAAAGGCAATAGTTATCACCCCACCTTTCTATCATAGCAGGCACTTTAGAACGTATCACCGTATAAATACCGCCAATCTGATTACAAACCTCCCAAGAACATTCTAAAAGCAGTTCTGGCCTTGACTGATTGATCATAAAATATTTTTCCGTAAATATGGCGCAAATTCGTGTAAAAGCAAAAGTCAAAATGCATTTCTTCCATTTTAGCTTTTCATCCTTTTAAAGCCAGGTTTTCTAGAATATCGAATATCTTTGAACGAATTTTCTATTATGCAGCAATATCATCAACTAATGCAGCACATCCTCCACCAAGGAGTGCTAAAAAGTAATCGCACGGGCATCGGAACTCTTTCGATATTTGGCTATCAAATGCGCTATAATTTGGAGGAAGGTTTCCCTTTGGTAACTACCAAAAAAGTGCACTTAAAGTCCATCGTTCACGAGCTAATTTGGTTTCTTAACGGCGATACCAATATTCGTTATTTAGTAGAAAATGGGGTTAACATTTGGAACGAATGGCCCTTTCAGAGTTATCTGAAAAAACAAGGAAAAGAAGACGAGCTACCCAAGTATTCTGCGGCTTGGACAGAAGAACTAAAAAACTTTAAGAGTCGCATAATAGAAGATTCTGATTTTGCTAAAGAATGGGGAAAACTGGGGCCTGTTTACGGCAGACAATGGCGTAATTTCGAAGGGGTTGACCAAATTACACAGTTAATTGACGACATCAAAAAGTCACCCGATAGCAGACGTTTATTAGTAAGCGCATGGAACCCTAAAGATATTCCCGTTATGGCAAAGTCTGGATTACCCCCCTGCCATACCCTTTTCCAATTTTATGTAGCCGATGGTAAATTAAGCTGCCAGCTTTACCAACGCAGTGCAGATGTGTTTCTTGGCGTACCTTTTAACATCGCTTCATACGCTCTGCTTACGATGATGATTGCCCAAGTTTGTAATTTAGGCTTAGGCGATTTTGTACATACTTTGGGTGATGCGCATATTTATGAAAATCATTTAGAGCAAGTAAAAGAGCAGTTAAGTAGAGAATTCAGACCGCTTCCGCAGATGAAAATAAATCCAGAAGTAAAGGATCTATTTGCTTTTAAATATGAAGATTTCGAATTGTTAAACTACAATCCTCATCCTGCTATAAAAGGCCAAGTAGCTGTTTAAATACTTTGAGATAACATTTTATGAACGTAACCCTTATCGCCGCCATGGCGGAAAACAGAGTAATCGGAAAAGACAATCAACTAATTTGGCATTTCCCAGAAGACTTAAAGCACTTCAAGCATTTAACTTCCGGTCACCATGTTATTATGGGTAGAAAGACCTTTGAAAGCGTTGGCAGACCTCTTCCCAATAGAACCAATATCATAATTACCCGCCAGACTGACTATAAGGCAGAAGGCTGTTTAATTGCACATAGCATTGAAGAGGCTCTAGCGATGGTGAAGGATGATGAGCAACCTTTTATAGTAGGCGGGGCGGAGATATACAAACAAGCATTGGCTTTCGCAGATGGAATAGAACTCACCATTATTCACGGGAAATATGAAGGCGACAGTTACTTCCCTGAATTTGACCTTAGCATTTGGAAGCTAGCCCGGGGCGAAAAAAAAGAGGCGGATGCTAGACACATCCACCCCTATGAGTTTTTGACTTATAAAAAAATTGTCTCTAACTAACGGCTTTAAGAGCTCTTAAAGACATTTTATCCATACGAGTGCTCGCGTAGTCTTTGTCTACCACTAGTTTATAGCCTTCTTCTGCTTCGCCTGGCAATTCGAACATGGCATCGGTTAAAATCGCTTCGATAATGGAGCGAAGACCACGCGCACCAAGTTTGAATTCCATTGCTTTTTCAACGACATAATCTATCGCTTCTTCGCGGAAATCGAGTTCTACCTTATCCATACCCAATAAAGCAACATATTGCTTTACAATAGCATTTTTAGGTTCGGTTAAGATGAGCTTTAACACTTCCGGCGTAAGCGGATCTAAATGCGTTAGCACAGGAATACGGCCGATTAGTTCGGGAATTAATCCAAAACTTTTTAAATCTTGGGGCGCCACGTAACTTAGCATATTGGTAGTATCTAAAGAATCGCGATCTTTAGAACCATGGAAACCAACGGCGCGGGTATTAAGTCTGCGAGCAATATTGCGTTGAATACCATCAAACGCACCACCGGCAATAAACAAAATATTGCGCGTATCTACTTCAATAAACTTTTGATCAGGATGCTTTCTTCCTCCTTGTGGTGGGACATTAACCTTGGTACCTTCCAGAAGTTTCAGCATGGCTTGCTGAACACCTTCACCACTTACATCGCGAGTAATAGAAGGGTTATCGCCTTTACGCGCAATTTTATCAATCTCATCTATAAAAATGATACCGCGCTCGGCTGCTTTTTGATCATAGTTTGCGGCCTGAAGAAGACGCGTTAAAATACTTTCCACGTCTTCCCCTACATAACCAGCTTCAGTTAGTACTGTAGCATCTACAATAGTGAAAGGCACGTTAAGCATACGAGCAATCGTTTGGGCTAGTAAAGTTTTACCTGTACCAGTTTCTCCCACCATCATGATGTTAGACTTATCTATTTCTACCTCATCATTTTTAAGCTCGCCCTTATCCTTACTCAACCTTTTGTAATGGTTGTATACGGCAACTGCTAATACCCTTTTGGCAGAATCTTGACCAATGACATATTGATCTAAAAACTGTTTTATTTCCTTCGGCTTGATGAGTCGCATTGAGCGAGAAAGCTCTTTGCGCTCTTGTGTATCCAGCTCTTCTACCACAATACCATAAGCCTGACGAATACAATGGTCACAAATATGACCATCTATACCCGCAATAAGAACATTGGTATCTTTTTTTTCTCGTCCACAAAACGAACAAGATAAATTTTCTTTGTTACTGCCCATATTATAAAATTCAGTACAAAAATAGTGAATCCGTTCTAGAGCGTTCTAGAACGGATTCTAATTAATCGATTAAAGTCTAAACGAGTTTAATTCTTCTTACGTTTGGTATCCAAAACCTCGTCAATCATGCCGTAGGCTTTCGCCTCATCAGCGTTCATCCAGTAATCGCGATCCGAGTCGTCGGAAACTTTTTTGAAGTCTTGACGAGAATGATTGGCAATGATATTATACAATTCTTCTTTCATTTTCAGCACCTCGCGTACGGCAATTTCCATATCGCTAGCCTGACCTTGTGCACCGCTCATCGGCTGGTGAATCATCACACGGCTATGCTTTAATGCCGATCTTTTACCATCTGCACCAGCGCATAAAAGTACTGCCCCCATGGAAGCTGCCATACCTGTGCAAATAGTAGCAACATCTGGATTAACCAATTGCATGGTGTCGTATATACCCAAACCAGCATACACCGAGCCACCCGGGCTATTAAGGTAAATCTGAATGTCTTTGGTAGAGTCGGATGATTCTAAGAACAATAACTGCGCTTGCACAATATTGGCTACTTGATCATTAATCCCTGTTCCTAAAAAGATGATTCTATCCATCATTAAACGGGAGAAAACATCCATTTGTGCCACGTTCATTTGACGTTCTTCAATGATGTAAGGGGTAAGCGAAGATTGAAGGTAATCGCCAACATGCATTGAGTTTAGTCCGCGATCCTTCACGGCATATTTCATAAATTCTTTTCCGAAATCCATATTTGTTTTTTTTGAAGAGTAATAATAACAAAAAAGGCCCGACAATGATCGGGCCAGTTGAAAATTATGACAGTTGTGCAGTTTTACTTCGCGTAAAGCTCTTTTACAAACTCATCGTATGTCAATTCTTTCTCCTCTATCTTGAAGCTAGATTTGAAGTACTCCAATAATTTGCGTTCAAAAAGCTGATCGCCAATACGTTCTGCTTCCTCTCTGTTACCTAATACATTATGAGCAATTTGATCTAAATCAACCCCTTCTGGCATTTGACCATATTGTGCCATTTGTTGCAATACCAATTGCTTCGTAAACTCAACCAATTCTTGATGGTTCACTTCAATTTTATTTTCAGAAATAATGCGGTTTTGCATAATCTGCCAACGCATATCTTCCTTCATATTGGGGAATTGCTCCTCAACTTCTTCTTCCGTTAAGGGCTTTTCGCCCGAAGTGCGCATCCATTTCTTTAAGAAAGTTTCTGGTAAATCGAATTTGGTTTTTTCCAAAAGATTTTCCTTAACATCCATCAAGAATTTGCGGTCTGAATCGCCCACAAAAACTTTCTCTGCGTCTTCTTTGATACGCGCTTTAAACTCCTCTTCACTTTTCACAACGCCTTCGCCAAAAATTTTGTCAAAAAGCTCTTGATTAAGTTCAGCGGGAACAATTTTACTTAGCTCGGTTAAGGTAAAAGAGAATTTATAGCTCGATTCAGCTAATACTTCTTCGTCAACTTTAAGGACACCTGCTAAGCGGAAATCGTCTTTAAAAGATTCCTTGGTAAACTCTGCGGTATCGCCCACTGCCTTACCGGTAAGCTCTTTTTGGGTCGTATCAGCGAAAGCATCAAGGGCTAAAGTGGTGCTTACTGTAATACCGCCTTCTTTTGCACTGCTGTCGTCGGCAAGCTCCACAAAGTCACCTTTAAGAATAGCATCAACCTCGATGGTTTGCGGATACGACATAGTGCCAAAACGTCTTGCATAATCGGTAATATATCTGTTAACCATAGCCTCATCAGCCACTACCTTTAAGAAAGGTATCTTGGTGCGTGCAGAAATATTCAATTCAAAACTAGGCGAAAGACCTAATTCGTAGTTAAAATCAAAATCACCTTGAGAATCCCAGTCAATGTCATCTTGTTCAACTGGAAGCGGACTCCCCAAAATATTCAGCTCTTCTTTTTTGATGTGATCAAAAACCGACTGCTGTAAAATTTTATTTACTTCTTCGATCAGGATAGCCTTACCAAATTGCTTTTTCACTAAACCCGCAGGTACCTTGCCGGGGCGAAAACCAGGGATATTTGCTTTTTTGCGATAGTCTGACAAAGTCTTATCCACTACTTCGCGGTAATCTTCTTCTTTGATGCTAACCGTTAAGATTGCATTTAAATCGTCTGTTTTCTTGGTAGTTACGTTCATAAAAACCCGCTTTCTAATATCGTTTTTAAAAGGTTGGCAAAAGTACTAATAAAATGCTGTGATGCGACTAAATATGAATTAATTAGAAAAATAGCCCGCAGTTTCAACGAAATTGATCTGAAGAATTCGAATGATGGAGATATTATTCTATTTTTACATCATTGAAACCAACGCAAAATCAAGCAATTCCCTAAGAAATGAGAATAATCGACAAACTTCTTATCGGCTCTATAATGCTAACCGGGGGGCTATCCGCCCAGGATAAGCTATCTGGAAACTTTGCAATTGGATTAGGAATGCCAATGGTTGAACTAGACCAGAGTAATTACGTCGGATACAAAACTAACTTGGCGGTAAACGCAGGAATAGGTTACCAGTTTGACGCTTCCTCTCGCTTGCGCGCTGATGCTCTTGCCGGACAGTTTAACGGAAACAATGAAAACTTCTTTTATCAAACACAAATGTTTGAAGGTAGTATTTCCTACGAATACAATATTGTACACGTATTTGATCCGAAATCGAGTTTCAAACTGAATGGAAGAGCAGGACTAGGCGCAGGACTGATGAATTCCAACTTATATGATATTGTTACTCGCCAAAGAGCAGCCGAAATACCAAACCCAACGACAGATGGCCGCACATACTCGCTAAACACTTTTATCCTTTTAGGGCTCAATGCTGGTATTCCCCTAACCAACAAACTTGATCTTAATGTTGGCTATGCGCACAGAGTGCTCTTATTCCAACCTTGGTTAGATGCCTTCAACTCCAAATCTTTTGATATGTATGGCTTTGTTACGGCAGGTTTAACTTACTATTTAAAATCGGACCGCGATAAGAGCAAAATCGAAGTTGACCCTAAAAAATATGCTGCCCTAAAACTAAGTGCTGACAGCGCTGAAATAGTTAATAAAAGCCTAACACGCCAAGCGGAAAAAGTAGCTTCCTTAGAAATGAGCAACCAAGAGAAAGACGTGCAAATTGATATGCTCAACCAAAAAATTGATAGTTTAAATACCATGCCGCGCGTTGCCGCCGCAGTTGCCCCGGTAGGAAACGCAACTGGCAATACCAATACTTCTTTAACCACAAAGAAAGCAAGTACCGACCTAGGGACTGAAATGTATCGCATAGTAATCGTTTCTTCATTTTCTGAAGCGGAAGCACAAAAATTCATCAATCGCAGCAAATTGAATAAGGATGATATGCAAATTGCTTACATCGCAAAACTCGATACGTACCGCGTTATTTATAAGTCAGCCAACTCTCTAGACGAGGCAAAAACTTACCGTGCCGAAGCACGAAAATATTATTCTAACGCTTGGATTGTCAAATTTTAAAGGTAAAATGAAAGCCGCTTTATAGCGGCTTTTTTTATTTCATACCTTTGCTTCAATGCAATCCATAAAAGCAATCTTCAGCAGCATCTTAATCCCCATAATTTTATGGGCGGGTATGGGTTTTTCTCTAAATCGGCATTACTGCTTGGGCATGCTAGTAGACGAAGCTTGGTACTACGTTAGCGACCAATGCAAACCCAACCATAATGATCAAGAGGTCGGCTGCACTGAAAGTATAGACGAATTTGGCTCTTGCTGCTCTGATCAATGGCTCTCTATTGGTGGTCTTTCAATAAACTCATCTTCACAGGATCAGGAAGAATCGAAAAAGATTAATTTTAAACAAATTAGTCATGCACTTTCAAACACCACCAAGCCCTTTCTAAATCTTAACGAAGCCAGGCAGGCTAAAAATTGGAGGCATGAACACCTACCAAAACTCTCCCAAAATATTATCATTGCATACCAACGTTTCTTAATTTAGAGAGGTATCTTTTCACAGTGCAAATCTATTTTAATTAAACAACGATATTATAATGAAAAATTTTCTAGCCAGTCTTATTCTCCTTCTCTCTTTTAGCACCTTACAAGCTCAATCAAAGCAAGTTAACCTATCCGATAGTGTTCTTGTAGTAAACGGAGTTTGCGGAATGTGCCAACAAGTTATTGAAAAGGCCGCTGCTCTACCAGGTGTTGAGCAAGCGCAATGGAATAAAGAGACCAAAATTCTAAAATTCAAATACAACGCAGAACAAGTGTCCTTTGAAAGCATCTATAAAGCAGTAGCCGCCTCCGGATATGACACTGAGTTTCTTGCGGCTCCTGAAGAAGCCTACCAAAGCCTCCACGGATGCTGTAAATACCGCGATCCCGCCGTATTGAAAGATCACCAATAATGAGGAATTCCTTAATTATTATTTGCCTCTTGCTAAGTTTCACAGCAGCTCGAGGCCAGATAAGTGGCACTATATATTTCCTTGAAGAAGGCGAGAAAATTGCAGCCACTGGAGCCAACGTATATTGGGAAGGAACCGAAAAAGGAGTAAGTGCCGATGTGAATGGCTTCTACACCCTAGAAAGAGTCCCCGGAAAGAATACTTTAGTAGCCAGTTTTATTGGATTCGAAACCCAAAAGAAAGTGGTTATTTCCCGCATTGGTACTATCAATTTTACCCTGAAAAGTGATGCTGCGCTTCTTGCGGAAGCAGAAGTAAAAGGCCGGGCAAAAGCCACACAAATTGACTTGAAAGCGGCGGGCTTGAGTTACCGCATCGACGAAACTGAATTGCGTAAAGCAGCCTGCTGCAACCTCAGCGAAAGCTTCGAAACCAATGCCTCAGTTGATGTTGCTTTTAGTGATGCCATTTCGGGTACCAAGCAAATTGAGATGCTAGGTCTTGCCGGGAAATATGCTTTGATTCAAAGAGAAAACATTCCCTTTGTTAGAGGCTTAAATGGCATTAACGGTCTTAGCTACATACCAGGGCCATTTATAGAAAGCATACAATTAACCAAGGGTTTAAGCTCGGTAATTAATGGCTATGAATCTATTACTGGCCAAATTAATACTGAGTACTATAAACCAGAAACGGCCCCGCGCTTTTTGCTAAATGTTTTTGGTAATCAAGGAGGACGTAGCGAAATAAACCTTTTAGGGTCTTATACTACTGGCGAGCACATTCAGCACGCCACCATGCTACACTTCAGCGCCATACCTTTTAGTCAGGATAGGAATGAGGATGGATTTGCGGACATTACCAATGGCTCGCAGGCAAACCTGCTTCAGCGCATGCATTTTCGTAGCCATAATGGCTGGGAAGGTCAAGTGGGCGTTAATCTAGTGCAGGATAAAAAACAAGGTGGTCAAATTAACTATTTAGAGCGAAGCGGCGCAGAGCAAGATCTTTTTTGGGGATTTGAATCGACCGATGAAAGAGCCGAACTTTTCGGAAAACTTGGTTATGCCTTTCAAGATGAAGTTTACCGCAGCGTAGGCTTTGTTTATAGCGCAAGCTATCAAAATCGCAATTCCCAATTCGGTCGACGAGGCACTCAGGCAGAGCTCGGTAATTTTTACCTGAACGCTATTTTTCAAGATATAATTGGCACTAGCGCCCATAAATATCATACGGGTGTATCACTTTTAGTAGATGATTATTCCGAAGCTTTAGACAGTCTTGGTACTGCACTTTACAGCCATCAGAGGCAAGAAATTGTTCCGGGGGCCTTTGCTGAATATAGCTACGAACCAAATGATGACTTTACCTTAATTGCGGGAATGCGGATGGATTACAACTCCTATTTTGAAAAGGCCTATTTCACTCCGCGCCTAAATTTAAGGTACGCGGCAGGTAGACTTACTACTTTCCGCATAGGCGGAGGAAGAGGTCAACGTACGGCCAATAAATTAGCGGAAAATAATTCTGTTTTAGCCTCATCTAGGCAACTGAGTTTTGTCAATCAAGAGTTTAGACCGGAAGTGGCCTGGAACGCAGGCTTCAGTTTCGATCAGTTTATTCCCTTGGGTAAAAAGCAATTACGCTATACCGCCGATGTTTTTTACACTTGGTTTGAGACGAAATTAGTAACGGACCTCGATTACAATCCCAATGCAGCCTACATACTTTATCAGCGAGGCAGTCGCTCTATTAGTTTCATGAATCAACTAGATTATGAGCTAATCAAAGGTTTAAATTTACGCTTGGCCTATAAATACCTTCGTTCGGAAGAACAATTTTTGGAAGGCTTAAACCTCGCTTATCAAATTCCGGAGCACCGGGCATTTTTAAACGCATCTTACGAAAGTGTGAAAAAATGGAAATTTGACATGAGTGTTAACTGGTTTGGCGCCAAAAGGTTACCCAACAGCAGCGACAGTCCGGCAGAGTTTCAACAAAGAGACTTCTCGCCTTCTTACCTTACGGTAGATGGGCAAGTAAATAAAGAGTGGAAAAACTTTGAATTTTTTACGGGTGTAAATAACCTTTTCAATTTCCGTCAGAGCAATCCCATTGTAAATTCGACCCAAGCCTTTAGTCCCTACTTCGACAGTAACTTTGTTTGGGGGCCCATTTTTGGAAGAAATATTTATGTTGGGATGTACTATAAAATTCCTAAAAAATAAGCCGCATTCGATGCTAATTAAAGTTTCAGAATTACAATAAACCAAAAACGGCTGCCTTTTAAAGCAGCCGTTTTTTTTATGATTTAGTTTTCCTCTTCGTAATAAACTTTGTAGAATTTACGGCCATCATCATCTTGACCTTTCTCAATCCACTCGCGCTTACCATGAATATAAATGTGGAAGTTTTTATCAAGTTTTAGGATGCTTTTAAAAACCGACTGTTTCTTTTTCAAGGCTTCGTGACTTACCTCAAACTCCTCTTCAAAGTTTAGCGACTTTGGTTCCCTTTGCGCTACGTACTCTCTAAACCTATCTGCAACAGCGGGGTCTTCGAAAACCTTTTCGGTATAATCATCCGGCGCAAGCCTTTCATTTTCCTCAAAATATCCTTTCGAGCGCTCTAAATATTCGCTTGCACCGTATTTATCTAATACTTCACTGCCTTGTAAATCTTGATCCACAAAACTTTTGGTAAGCCCAATAAGCTCTGTAGTTTTCGAAAATTCGGAGGATCTAATTTCCAATTTCAGAAAGCTATCAAACCAAAATTTCGCTTCTTCGCCGCGATTAATATTGTCGACCGACAATACTTGAAAGCCGTCTTCGCGATCGTTATTAAAGATCAGCGCAGCCTTATCCACTTTAGATGGACTAATGCCTTTGTAGCTGAAAAGCTCAATAATATCGCCTTGGCTTTCGGTAAATAAGAAGGGCCGCTTTTTCTCAGACTTAAAGATAGCAATGGCCGGCGCCTCTTGTCCAAAGGCCCGTGCGTTTTCGAGATACATAACCAGTAGCTCTCCGCTTTTAACCTTAGGATGATCCGACACATCGTAAAGTAACTTGGCCAATTGCGCTGACTTTGCCACAAAGCTAGTTGGGCTATCAAAAACATCGCAAAGTACAGAGTAAACGCTATTCAGTTTTAGATCAGTAGGATGCGTAAAGCGATAAAATTCTGGATGAAGAAAGGCCGACGCTAGGTAGTCTTGTACAATTTTCAAGGTGGGCAAATCGAGACCACTTTCCGACTTGCTCAAAACCAAACCCTCTTCCTTGAGCTTATTTCCAACTTGGTGTACCACCAAGCTACTGAGTGAATTATCTATCTTTTCGAACATGGCTAACTTATATGCGACAAAGATAGTTTTTGAGGCTTTCGCAGCAGCGAATAATGGGGCTTGAACAATTGTAAACCTAAAAAAGCTTAAGAAAAATGAGGGGCTTTCTGCATTAAGTAGAAAGTCCCTCTCTGAACATAAACCAAAAAACTACAACTTTCTTGACAAGCTACTCCAGCCACCGCCGTTCATACACTCTATACCTGCTTGTTTGGAGATAGCGGTTGCTTGACCACTTCTCATCCCAGAGGCACAACAGAAAATAATTGGCTTTTCGTAGGCCTTTAACTCTTTTAATTTAGCGTTCAGCCCAGGCAAAGGCATGTTCTTAGCGCCCTTTATATGACCACTGCGAAACTCTTCTTTGCTGCGAACATCTACAATTATGGCGCCCTTAGCGTTCCATTCTTTAATTTTATCGCTTTTCGAATTTAAAAAGGAGAAAAATCCCATATACTTTAATTTTCCGCAAATTTGCTCTATTTGCTTGTCTTGGGTAGTGACGAGTATCACCTTTAAGCTTTAGTCATCGAAACTATTATCCACCGCGGCTTCCATTATCTTCACCTCAGCATTAACCGGATCATAAACACCCCGATGCATTAACTTTTCGGTATACAGGTGGAGGATTACAGCCTCGTTTAAGCCCTTACTTCTGAAACGATGAAAGCCAAGATCATCATCTAGAAAACCCATTTCACCCTCAGTGAAACTTTGGCTATATTTAGGCTCAAGGGCAGCTAGACTTAAATCGAAGTTCTCCAATACTACTTTTCCCCGCAAAACCTTAAACCAAGCCACCGAATTGTTGAAATTATGAATATCACCTTCCTGCTTTGGTTGCCAACAGCTTAATACGGCTTCAATTAAATTGCTATCAAATAATCGAACCCGCTGGTAATGTTGGTCGGAAAACTGACAATATTTATTTAATTCTTCTGATGAAAAATCAATTGCCTTTAATAGTTCGCTATAACCTCCATAACCTGGACCAAGACTCAAATTATATTTTAGCTGAGCCAAATCTTTTATCGTTTCCATGGCCTTAATTTTAATACAAGGTCATAAAAATCTGTTTGAAAAAGTATGACAAAAGTCATAAGATGAAAGCTTTAGACCTAGCCTAGATTTACGGTAATTTTATTCCTACTGAGTTGCACTTTGCCAATTTTTTCCAACTGTTTAAGCAAGCGAGAAATCACTTCACGAGAGGAATGTAATTCTTCCGCTAAGCTTTTGTGGGTGACTTCAATTTCGTTCGTTCCTTTAGCTATACTTTTATCTTTCAACAAGTTGAGTAAGCGTTCATCCAATTTTTGAAAAGCAATGGCGTCAATTGTGGCCAGAAGATTTTCGTAACGTTCGTTGTAGGTTTCTAAGGTAAACTGACGCCATTCGTCAAATTCGAGCATCCATTGTGGCAAAGATTTTCTGGGAAGCCCCAGGTACTCGGTACCCTCTTCTGCAATAGCTTTAACCTCGCTAGGTTTATCAACCATGCAGCAATTTAAGGTCATGGCGCAAGTTTGACCAGGATAGAGATAGTATAAAAAGATTTCGCCCCCTTCATCATCGGCACGGCTAATTTTTATAGCGCCATTTGTAACTAATGGGATCCACTTCGGGTATTCCCCAAAATCAACAATAGTCTCTTCCTTTTCATGCTTAAACCAGCGCGCCTCCTTGGCCATTTTGGCTATTAGGTCCTGATTATGAAAAACCGGAAAGTTTTGCTTTAGGATAGAAACTACGTCTAGGTTTTCTTCTTTTGTGTCCATATTTTGTATTCTCGCTGGAAGTCGTGTATTAGGTGTTTTCTAAGGGTGTAAATTTACAACCAGAAATGGCATCGAATAAAAAATGATTGAAAAATACGGAACGGCAACGCTCCAACTAGCACGATTGCAACATCGGGAGAAACTGGCTCAAAGTTTAATATCAAAATACGTTTAGACTTTTTAAAAAAATATCTGGAAACATTTAAAATTAGCTCAACCATTAGCCTAGAATCTAGCTTAAATGAAATACTTCCTGTCGTTCCCTAATTAGGCTGTTATTTAAACCAACCATTTTGTTGAATTTGCGTTATAAATTAGTAATTAAAGCTCCAAAAAATAAAGATAAAATATGAGTGCCATTCGTCTCTGCCGCCTTAACCTAGCACTTTTTGCATTAATTGCCTTTTTTAGTCAAACCTATAGCCTTAGCGCCTGTAATACCCCAACAAATTTGCGGGCTATTTCTTATGGACCAAACAGCATTACGATTACTTGGTCGGGCACCAGCACCACTTCTTTTCAGTTGCGATATATTACCCAAGGTGGTAATATAAATTTCGCCCCAGTTAGCACCATAAATAGCAACCCTTACACCATTACCGGACTTAATAGCAATACAACTTACGCCATCCAAGTGCGAGAAGTTTGTACGTCTGGATCTAATCCTTGGCCTCCTTTTGAATTAGCTACTACTTCTTGTGCAGTGCAAACTGCTCCCTTTACAGCTAACTTTGATGGCGGCGCTTGGGTTGTTGGTAACTTTAACACCCAAGGCTCTATAAACAGCTGCTGGCAAAGAACGGCCGGTGGAGCAGGTACAATATGGAAACCAGGGCCGCCAGCTTTCATAAACGTTCAAACAGGCCCAAGCGCTACTATTTCGGGAGCGGGAAAGTACATGATGATAAATCGTGTTGGCTTCACTAATCTTTACCCAGACAGCGCCATTTTCGAATCACCTTTAGTAGACTTAGGTCCGCTTACAACTCCCCAATTGAAGTTCTGGTACCATATGTTTGGCGGTAGTATTGATCAATTAAAGGTTTATGTATCCAACGACTTTGGACAGACTTACTCATTAGTTCAAACGCTTTCCGGCCAGCAGCAACTCAATGGCACAGATAGTTGGCTAGAGAGCCCCATTAATCTAAGCGCCTATACCAATGATACTGTGCGAGTTAGATTCACTTATTACCAAGGAGCTTTTGGCTTTCAAAACGCTGTTAGCATCGATGACTTTACTATCGCTGAAGCCCCAAGCTGTGCTAGGCCAACCCAATTTTCCAGTACTTACACTACTAGCACTAAAGCCTTTTTTAGTTGGACGACCGGTGGCGCCAATAACTGGCAAATAAGCTATGGCTCACCTGGCTTTAGTGCGAATTCAGGGACGATTGTAAATCTTAATTCAAATCCTTCTAGCATTTCGGGATTAAGCCCAAATACTACTTATGAAGCCTATATCAGAGACAGTTGTGGAGCAAGTGATTTATCTCTTTGGACTGGACCTGTTAGTTTTAAAACCAAGTGCAATCCCGTTAACACGCCTTATACCGAAAACTTCGACGGGTCTAGTTTTACGCCCGGAGCAGGCTTTAATAGTATTGGATCCATTAATGCCTGTTGGTCTCGCAGCCCCTTAACACCCTTTGCCTGGGCCACCGGCCCGCCTCAGTTTACGCCTACCACCACTGGTCCGCAAGGTGATCATACTACTGGCAGCAGCAATTATCTGTTTACTGAAACTGTTGGCTTTGCCAGTAATAACCCCAGCGCAGAGTTGGAGTCTCCTCTAATTAGCCTAGTAGGTTTGACTAATCCTCAGCTTACGTTTTACTTACACTCTTTCGGCATTGGTATTGACAATCTTAAAACCTACATAAATAACGGCAGTGGATGGATTTTAAAAGACACCCAAACAGGACAACAGCAAAATAGCAAAACCGCTAGTTGGAAGGAAATTATTATAAGCTTATCATCTAATGTAAATGACACCATTAGCATTCGCTTTGTTGGAACTAAAAGTGGTAACTCTACTTTAGCAGACATTGCAATAGATGATATAAATATAGATGAAGCAGCTTCATGTCCCCGTCCTCAAAACTTAGTCTTACTGGGCGTTACAAGCACTAGCGCCAACTTACAGTGGTTAAGCGGTGGCGCCAATAATTGGAATATTAGCTACGGAAGCCCTGGCTTTAATGTGAATAGTGGAACTCTAGTAAATAGTAGTACTAATCCTGGAACAATTACCGGATTAAGTCCCAATACTAATTATGATGCTTATGTGCGCGATAGCTGTGCTTTGGGAGATGTTTCCATTTGGACTGGCCCAATAAGTTTCCGCACGGCTTGTAATGCAGTTACCGCTCCATACTTCGAAAATTTTGACGGAACGGCGTGGATTCCCTCCAATTTCACCAGCCCAGGAAGTATTGATGCCTGTTGGAATAGAAGTGAAACCAGCGGCTATTTTGCAGCACCCAACCAGGGAGCAAGCCCTATTGCAAACACTGGCCCTTCAGGCGATAATACTTCGGGATCGGGCAAGTACATTTTTAGTCAAAGACAAGGTTTTGGGGCTACAAATCTTTTTACCGATATTATAAGCCCACAAATTGATTTATCGAATTTAACTGCCCCTGAGCTGCGTTTTTGGTATCATATGTTCGGCAATGAAATTGATAAGTTAGAAGTAGCTGTGTCAACCGGCGGAGCCTACACAACTTTAAGTACCATCACAGGCCAGCAACAAACTTCAGCAACTGCAGCTTGGCTAGAAAGGGTGGTTAATCTTAATAGTTACCTAAATGATACTATCAGTGTACGCTTCCGATTTTTCCGAACAAATGCCAATGCTTTTTTTGGAGAAAGTGCGATAGACGATGTTCGTATAGACAATTCCCCGACCTGCCCCAGTCCAACTAATTTAAATGTAAATATTACCACCACGAACTCCATTAACGTTAGCTGGACTAGTGGCGGTGCAACAAATTGGCAAATTCGCTATCGCCCTTTTGGCAGTACTAGTCCTTTCACAATAACAAGTGCCCTTAGTAATCCTTTTACTATTAACGGCTTGAATCCCAATACGAATTACGAAATTTTTGTTCAAGATTCATGTGCCGCCGGTGATGTTAGCTTTTGGACAGGCCCAGTATTTGGGCAAACCGCCTGTGGAGTGAGTACATTGCCTTTTTCAGAAAATTTTGACAATAATACTTGGGTAGAAGGGTTCGGAGGAATAAACTTCGGCGATCAAATAAACGCTTGCTGGAGTAGACCTAGTAATACCATTAACAATCGCTGGGGGCCTCGCACAAACAACCCATCCTTTAATAATGGACCTAGCGCCGATGCTAGTGGTAGCGGAAAATTTATCAACTTCGAATCTGCCAGTGCGTCTGCTACCAACGGAACGATTTCCAGTCCTCAAATAGCGATCATTAATGCGAGTAACCCATACCTCTACTTTAAATATCACATGTATGGAAACGGCATCAACAATTTACAAGTAAGATTAAACACTCAAAATAACGGGAATAACCTAACGGTTAAAACTATTAGTGGCCAGCAACAAACCAGTAAAACTAGTGCCTGGCTAGAAGATTCCGTTGATTTAAGCCCTTATATTGGTGATACGATAGTTGTGATATTCCGTGCCCAAGCCTTAAACCTCAGAGGCGACATTGCAGTAGATGAAATGCGCATCGAAAACCTCGGTCCAAGCTGTGGAGCGCCAATAAATTTAAATCTCACAAATGCCACCTACAACAGTATAGACTTTAGTTGGCAAAGCACAAATACTGGTTCCATTACAAATTTAAGATGGTATCCAGCAGCAGCAGGACCCGCAGCAGCTACCGTAGTTCCTAATGTTACTAGTCCTTACAGTATAAACGGTTTAACGGCTAGTACCAATTACGTTATTGAGCTAATTGACAGCTGTTTCGCCTTAGCTAGCAACAGCCTTATTGATACCCTATCTACATTAGTGTGCGATACAGTAACAGCCGACTTTACCTTTAATGGAAGGTTTTTAAGACGTAGTTTCCAATCGACATCTAGCAATGCAGATTCTCTCTTTTGGCAATTTGGTAATTTAGACAGTAGCTTTGTTCAGAATCCAAATTATAATTTCCCGGGCACTGGTGTTTATACGATCACCTTAATTGCCTTCAACGATTGTGGCAATTCGGATACCATTGTAAGGACCATAACGGTTTGCGATACCCTACGGGCGAATTTCACCAATAGCTTTAGCAACGATTCTACCCGCTTTTTTGCTCACCCTGGAAATAATGCCACGGGCTATAGCTGGGATTTAGATGATGGTTTTACCGCAACTGGTGATAGCGTAGCCGTTAAATATGGTGATGCCAATAGCAAAGTTGTGACGCTAACTAGTTGGAATGCTTGTGGAGATACAGTGAGAAACACACGAAATGTTCCTGGCTGTTTACCACCTAAAGCCGATTGGACTTACACTGTTCTAAGCCCCATCAACGCAGGGCTAAGAATACAATTTGATGGAAGCTTAAGTACTGGCGGTAGTAATTATACTTGGGATTTTGGCGACGGAAACACGGGCACGGGAATTAATCCCATCCATATATATACCACCCCAAGCCTTATTTACAAAGTAAAGCTAACCGTTACTAATAACTGTGGCGGTCAAGATATTAAGGAATTTCGTCTGAATCAAATTGGTTTGGAAGAGTATGAGGCACATGCTAGTATTCAGATATATCCCAACCCGGCAGATGATTATTTAAACATTGATCATGACAGCCCTAATCTAGTGCTTAAAGAGCTTAAGATTTTTGATGCGCAAGGAAAACTAGTACTGCTTCAAAAATTTGAGTCCGAGAAAGACCATACTATTGAAATTGATAAACTTAGCACGGGTATCTATCAAATAATACTAGAAAGCAATTATGGCTATCTAATGAAAAAGCTGCTGGTCAAGTAAATTAGAAAAGAACAAGCTGCAGCTTGAGCCTCACTATTTACCAACGGAAATTATTAAGCTCAAAGCACCTAATACGAGGTTGCTTTGAGCTATTTTTTTTAAGTTCTTTCAGTTTTTTATTAGAACTTTACATTGGCTTGTGAGTGATCTTAATTAGCAAAGCACCACCGCTTAAAACCCTAACTATCCATTAAAATGATCAATAAAAAGAACCCTAAAATCGACTTAGAGAAATACCGGGTACACTTTTTCCTAATTGGCCTGGCATTATCTCTTTTAGCCGTTATTTACGTCTTTAACATCCGCTTCTACGATGAGGAGCTTGAGCCGCCCAAAACCATTATTATAGATGGTGATGAAATTGTAATTCCGATTACCAAACGTGAACCGCCTAAAACTAGCAGTGCTCCTATTAAGGATTTACCCAGTCAACTAGACATAATAGATGACAATGTTCAAGTTGCCGAGGAGCTTGACATGAGCACCACTGAAACTGATGAAAATGAATTTATAAGCGATAAAGATATCCGCTATGTAGAGGGCGACGGCCCTATTGAAATTATTGGTGAAGAGGCCGAAGTATTAGAAGAACTTGAAGACCCGATTCCCTTTGCCTTGGTAGAGTCAGTGCCTGTTTTCCCCGGCTGTGAAAATCTAAAAAATAACGAAGCGCGAAAAGATTGTTTTCAAAAAAAGCTTTTGGAATTTGTGGGTGCAAATTTTATTTATTCTGAAACGGCAAGGCAGTTAAAAATTCAAGGAAGGGTGATTGTACAATTTGTAATTGAAAAAAACGGCCGAATAAGCAATGCCCAGGTACTTAGAGGAGTGGATCCTTGGCTAGACGATGAAGCTATTCGGGTAATTAAAGCCTTGCCCTATATAAAACCAGCAAGTCAAAGAGGCAAAGACGTAAGAATGAGTTTCGTGGTCCCTATCACTTTGAAATTAGCGGAATAACAATGATTCAAAAAAAAAGGCTGCCAATTAAAGACAGCCTTTTTTGCTTGGTACAGGCGGAGAGACTCGAACTCTCACACCTCGCGGCACTAGATCCTAAGTCTAGCGTGTCTACCAATTCCACCACGCCTGCATCAGGGCGGCAAATATACATCTTTTACTAAATCGTATACAAGATTTTTACATTTATTTACTTCTAATAATTGGAGGGGATTTCTAATTACTTAAAAGTCTCTAAAGCACTACTAATTCCTTAGTTTTGCCACTCATAATTTAAGCATGAAATCATTCGATTTAAACGATCTTCCTGGCAAAGAAGCACATGGCCATCTGCTGGCCGCGGTAGGTCCGCGACCCATAGCATTTGCCAGCACTATGGATCATGAAGGTAATCCCAACTTAAGTCCCTTCAGCTACTTTAATGTATTTAGCACCAAACCACCCGTGCTAATTTTCTCTCCCGCAAGAAGAGTTAGAGATAATACCACCAAAGACACTTTGCATAATGCGGATGCCAATCGTGAAGTAGTTATTAATGTAGTAAACTATAACATCGTTCAACAGATGTCCCTAGCATCTACCGAATATGAAACTGGAGTTAATGAATTCGTTAAAGCAGGACTTACCCCCATCGAATCGGACCAAGTAGCTCCTTTTCGGGTAAAAGAATCGCCGGTACAATTTGAATGCAAGGTGATGGATATTATTGCCCTTGGCAATGAAGGAGGCGCTGGTAATCTTATTATGTGTGAAGTAGTAAGAATGCATGTAGACGAGGACATGTTTAACGAACAAGGCATTACCGATAGTACCAAATTAGACTTAGTGGCCCGCATGGGTGGCGATTGGTATTGCCGCGCCACGGGAGATGCTCTTTTTGAAGTGGCGAAACCCATTCTTACCAAAGGTATTGGAGTAGATCAAATCCCGCCAAGGATACGAACCAGCATGTTTTTAGATGGCAATGACCTTGGGAAACTAGGAAATATTGAAAGATTACCCAATCAACAAGAATTGGAAGAATTTGCTGAAAATTATAGAATCAAGGAAATCTTCGAAAGCTCGAGTGATGGCATGGAAGCACGTGAAGCCCTGCATCAGTATGCCAAAGAGCTCCTAGACAAGAATAAAGTAATTAAAGCTTGGAAAGCTTTATTGTGTGATAAATTAAATAGAATATAAGATGGAAGTATCCGGAATCGTAAAGCGGATTGGAGGCACTCAAGAAGTGAGCGCAAAATTTAGAAAGAGAGAAATTGTTGTTACTACAGAAGAACAGTATCCACAACATATCAGTATTGAATTCATTCAAGATAAAACGAGTTTACTGGATGGTTTTCGCGAAGGCGAAAAAGTAAATATTGGTATTAACCTCCGCGGAAGAGAGTGGACTTCGCCTCAGGGTGAAGTGAAGTATTTCAACACTATTAATGGTTGGAAAATAGACAAATTGAACGGAGCGCCAGCCCCCTCTAATCCTGCAGATAATATGGGAAGCGCGCCAACCAGCAACAGCTTTGGAAACGCACCAACTATGGCGCCCTTAAACGATGACGCCGAAGACGATTTACCATTTTAAGTGAATTAGTAGAATGGCCAAAGGGTTTGCAAAAAGTTTTGAAGGGGCTTTTCGGTATTTATTACCAAGCCCGCTAACCATTGCGATCTTTTTAAGCCTTTTTACTTTCTTATTGGTTTGGCTTCTAGGCCCTGATAGCCTTAGCCAAAATTTTACAAAATCCATTGACTATTGGATAGAGGGGCTCTGGCAAGCCCCTCTTCTTGTTTTCATGGTGCAAATGATGTTGGTCTTAGTATTAGGTCACACCTTAGCGCTTGCGCCCTTTGTTGAAAAATTAATTACTCGTCTTTTAAGCTTTGCAAACAGTGCCGCCACTATAAGTGCCATGGTCTGCTTTTTTAGCCTTTTAGTCTCTTTCTTCAATTGGGGATTAGGCCTTGTTTTTGGCGCCATTTTCGCCCATCAAGCGGCTTTGAAACTAAAAAGTTTAAACCTAAAATTTAATTATGGACTTTTAGGAGCGGCAGGCTATTCGGGACTTATGGTTTGGCATGGTGGCCTGAGCGGCAGTGCTCCGCTTAAAGTGGCCGAAGAAAATCATTTACAGAAACTTATGCAGGGTATTGACTTAGGGGCTTATACCCATCAACTACCCCAAAGCATTAGCCTTTCTGAAACGCTATTTAGCGGCATGAATATCTTTAGCACCCTAGTACTCCTGCTAATTTTACCGAGCTTAATTTTTATCCTCGCAAAAGTAAATAAAGGTTCTATCAGCAATGTTCCGATTGAATTTGCTAATTCTGCAGAACCGAAAGCAAAAGCCCTGCGAGGAGCCGAAAAACTAGACCACTCGAAATACCTAGGAATTTCCATTGGCTTAGCTATTTTGGCAATAAACCTAAAAATCATTTTCTCTGCCGAGGATTTGTCTTTTATGACGCTTAACTTCATAAATCTTAGCCTATTGGCCCTTGGCTTTATCCTGCACGGTAGCCTCTACTCATTTTTAAAAGCACTAGACCAAGCCATTGGCGGCGCAGCAGGAATTCTTATCCAGTTTCCTTTATACTTTGGGATTATGGGATTAATGAGCAGTAGCGGCTTAATCTCTCAGCTCAGTGAGTTCTTCAGCAGCATTGCTAGTCCGATAAGCTTCCCCATTCTTAGCTTTTTTAGCGCCGGTCTGGTGAATATTTTTATCCCCAGCGGTGGCGGGCAGTGGGCCATTCAAGGAACGGTATTAATAGAAACAGCTCTTCGCCTAGACGTACCTTTAGGAAAGGCCGTAATGGCCCTTGCTTATGGCGATCAGTTAACCAATATGCTCCAACCCTTTTGGGCCTTACCTTTATTAGCAATAACCGGATTAAAGGCAAGGGAAATTATCCCTTATACTCTTATTATAATGCTAATGGGAATTCTTATTTTTACCACAAGCCTATTCCTTTTTTAATGCCTATTCACGAATTAGATAAAGATTTCTTCTGGTTTCCAGATTCCGACCAGTGGGACAAAGAAGATAGTATTATTGCTGTGGGTGGCGACTTAGATTATCGAAGATTACAACAGGCCTATCAAAGAGGAATCTTTCCTTGGAATGACCCCGATAGTGAATTACTTTGGTGGCACCCACTCGAAAGAATGGTCTTGAGGCCTCGCGAGGTAAATATCACTAAAAGTTCCCGCAACCTATTAAACCAAAAGAAGTTTGACATTCGATTTAATACCGCTTTCGAAGAGGTTTTATTGAACTGCCAAAGGATTAGACGCAAAAACCAACAAGGCACTTGGATTACAGATGAACACGTTGAAGCGTTCCTGAAATTATATCAACTAGGTGAAGCGGTTAGTGTAGAGGCATGGCGCGACAGTAAATTAGTAGGAGGCCTATATGGTATAGTGGTAGGCTCTTGCTTTATGGGCGAATCTATGTTTTCTAAAGAAAGTAATGCTGGAAAAATGGCCTTTATAACACTCTGCCAAAGACTTGAACATTGGGGATTTCGTTTAATCGATTGCCAAGTATATAACAAATATCTAGCTAGCTTGGGGGCTTACCCTATGCCACGTATGCGTTTTATTCAAGAATTAGAAATTGCCCGGCATGAGAACCTTGACTTGGATGAAGTGTTTACTAACCCAAAGGCTTCGAATGAAAACTAAATGGTTAGCTCTAATCTGTTTGTTATTTATTGGCATCTACGCCAGTGCCCAAAGCCCCAGCGAACTTTTAAACTTTAATAAGCAAAGGCTAGACTACAACCAAAAGGGCATGTTAATTTTAGGCTCTTGGGCCATTGGAAATATGGCCTTGTCTACTTTTCGGTTGCAGGCCAATAATCCCGAAACGCAAGCTTATCACCAAATGAATCTTGCCTGGAATGCTGTTAACCTGGCTATTGCGGGCTTCGGTTATTATAGTGCTGCCAATGCTTCCGCAGATTTGTCTTTAACCGAAAGCCTACTAGAACAAAATAAGATTTCCAAAATTTTGCTTTTTAATGCTGCTTTAGATTTAGGCTATATGGTGGGTGGCGTATATTTAATGGAACGGTCGAAAAATAGTGAGCAAAGTGACCGGCTAAAGGGATTTGGCCAAGCGGTGATTGTTAATGGTGGCTTTCTATTAATATTTGATAGCATTATGTACTATATGCACGCTAATCACGAAAGCAGTGTCTTAATTCCTTTGCTTGAAAACATTCAGATTAGTACCAACAGTGTGGGTTTACGCTGGCAATTTTAAGCTAAACCTTACGGACATCCAGAGCATCGCGTAAAGCATTACCGATAAGCATAAAAGAAAGAACCAAAAGCATAATGGCTAAACCGGGGATAATAGCTAAATGTGCCTTTCCCATTATCAAATACGAATAATGATCTTTTATCATTGTTCCCCAAGTAGGTGTTGGCGGCTTGGCACCGATTCCTAAAAAGCTTAGCCCGCTTTCTATTAAAATAGCCGAAGCAAAGTTGGCCGCTGAAATAACAATTAGAGGGGCCATAATATTGGGTAATATATGCTTAATAATTATGTATAGATCACTAAAGCCAAGCACTTTAGCGGCTTGAATATATTCCTTCTCCTTAATACTTAACACCTGTCCACGCACCACTCTAGCTACTTCCACCCACATAGTAAAACCAATGGCAATAAAAACCTGCCAAAAACCCTTTCCCAAAGCCAAAGTAATAGCGATAACCATTAATAATCCTGGAATCGACCAAATTACATTTATCAGCCACATAATTAGCTTATCTGGCCAAGAGCCATAATAAGCTGCAAAGGCTCCTAGAGGAATTCCGATTAAAAGCGAAATGAAAACGGCTAGAAAGCCAACCATTAATGAAATTCTCGCGCCCACCACTAAACGGCTTAACATGTCTCTCCCAAAACGATCGCTGCCAAACCAAAAGGTTCGTTCGGTCAAATATTCTTTTGATTTTATCCCTTCAGGCGAATAATACTCGGTCAAATCTAAGCTCTTTTCAGGACCGTCGACCAGGGGAAAAGGGCGATAGAAAAAAGTAGATTTTTCTTTTCTGTAGTTACTAATCGGTATTAGTTCACCTGACTTTTCCTTACCAAAAAACCACTTATCCCAGGAAGATTGTTTGCTTTGTATTTTTACAGGAAGGTATAGAAATTGTGCTTTAAACCCTGGATCTTGATTGGCAATGCTAAGGTTCATAGCATTGGCATTATTAGTTTTATCAGGTATTATCAGGTAGGCAAATACGGCCAAAAAAGAAGCTATCAGAATAATAGATATTCCGATAGCTCCTAATGGGTCATTAATTATTTTCTTTAGTGTTTTCAAGAACCGTACACAGCGGTTAAGTCATTTAAAACTTGCACTGCTTCATACAAATACAAATCTTTACGTAAGCCCTTGTGCCAATTTTCGTTTTTCACTTTAGATTCGTCATTGGCTTCGACCGCCTCAATATCAGCTTTATTTGTACCGATAGTTAACAGTTGATAGCTTTCACGCATGCCTTTGTACTTCTTCGCTTCATCGCGATATTCCTCCTGCTCTTTTCTAAAGTTTTCTAAATTTAAACTCACCTCCGATTTCTCGCGCTCATCTTTAATCCAGCGGGCATACTTTTCAATTAGTGCAAAGTTTGCTGTTGTGTCTACTCTTAATTTACTTCTATGTACCAAGTTTGGATATTGACTTACACCAGGTCCCCACAATTCGTATTCCGCCTTTTCAATTTCATCATAAGGCAAAGCGTAATTCTGCTCTTTCTCTCCGGAAGGGATATACATGTAATTATCTGGTAAAACGATATCCGGAGTTACGCCCTTAAGCTGCGGGGTACCACCATTAATACGGTAGTACTTTTGTATGGTCAACTTTAATGCCCCCAAGGGTTTCAAGTTATTATAGGTCATGCTTACTGCGCGATCCATATCAACCACATTTTGCACCGTACCCTTTCCAAAAGTAGACTGGCTACCGATAATCAAGCCTCTTTTATAATCTTGAATTGCGGCGGCAAAAATCTCAGAAGCCGATGCACTAAATTGGTTTACCATTACCACTAAAGGGCCATCGTAAATTACACCTCGGTCTTTATCACTTAATACTTGGGGTCTGCGCCCAGATGCCTTCACCTGAACCACCGGACCTTGATCAATAAAAAGGCCCACAATATCTATCACGCTCTGTAGGCTTCCTCCGCCATTATTACGAAGATCGAGAATCACACCGTTTACATTTTCCGCTTTCAGTTTTTCCAATTCTTTGGCTACGTCTTCGGCACAGTCGTGATTTGAATCGCCGTAAAAGTTTACATAGAATTTCGGTAAACGGATGTAACCCACTTTATTTTCACCTTCACCAATTACAGACGATTTAGCAAAAGTTGACTCTAATTCTACAATGTCGCGAATAATGGGGATTTCCATTTTGGTACCATCCATTTTACGCACGGTTAATTTCACTTCGGTTCCCTTCGGACCACGAATATGCGTAACCGCCTTACGTACACCTAAACCTACTAGATCTACAATTTCACCGTCTTCTTGCTCTACTTTTAAAATTTTATCGCCTACCTCTAGATCCCCTTGTTTCCAGCAAGGACTGCCCACTATTACTTTAGAGATAGTTACGTAATCGCCTTTCTGCGAAAGCTGTGCTCCGATACCCTGAAGTTGACCCGTCATATTAATTTCAAAATCTTCTTTTTTCTCAGGTGGAAAATATTGGGTGTGTGGATCATAAACCAAGGTTATGGCATTTAGGTAAGCCGATAACCAATCCATACGCTCCATATCATCGAGGCTTTTAAACCAATCTTCGTGCAGTTCCAGTTCCTTTTCTCGGGCCTTAAGCTCCATCTCGGCAA
Source organism: Bacteroidota bacterium (assembly GCA_003045865.1). Lineage (GTDB taxonomy): Bacteria > Bacteroidota > Bacteroidia > Flavobacteriales > Schleiferiaceae > Croceimicrobium. The sequence goes on from PZPB01000003.1 coordinate 59,180, forward strand.
GACTTAAAGTATCTGCTTTGCTAGTACCTGTGCTATCGTTACTATCATCTAGCATTTCATCAATGCGATTTAATACCCGGTATTTAAAATATTTACGCCAGCGATCTTTTAACTCCTCTGTATCATCGGCAAAGTCAAGTTTTTCGTCGTCCGTTTCGAAATTTTCTTTTAGATTCAGATCGAAAGGTTTGGCTAAGATTTCTTTATAAAACCCCTTAACTTCTTTGTAACGTGTTTGATACAACTGATAAGAGCTTTCAAAAAAGCCTAGTTGCGCTACTCTAATTTGATCGTCAATATCCATACGATGACTTTCCATCGACTTAACATCCTCTGCCAATAAAAATCTTTTATTGTAGTCTAAGCTTTCTAAAAAATTAGCAAAGACCTTTTGGGAAAACTCATCATTTAAATCTTGAGGGGAAAAATGATTTGAATTTAAGACTTGGTAAATGAGATTCAGAATTACTTTATCCTTTTTTTCTTCTTGTCCAATTGGATTGTAAAACCCTAAACCTAAACCAACTACCAATAACAAGAATAGGTATCTATACTTGTTCACCATCTTAATATATTGCATATAAAACCTTCTACTTAAAAGTTTGTTAAAAAGAGCTTTAGAGTAATTCCTCTCCGCGGAGGTAACATTACTTTTGCCCCGATTTATAAAAAGAACCAGAAAGGTAAAAGTAAGTTCTTTTTCAGGATCACTTAATCCACAAAGCGCTAATTCTTAGTTAAAATGCGATTCTTACTAAACCTACTGTTCTTAGGACTAAGCTTTCAAGCTTTTTCCCAAAACCTACTCCATACTTATAGCGGTTATGTTCGAGATGCCAAAACCGGTGAAGAGCTGATTGGTGTAAATGTAGTTATTCCCAGTTTAGGGGAAGGCGCCAGCACCAACCTTTATGGCTACTATTCATTGAGCCTAAAACCAGGTATTTATGAAGTATCGATTCAGTATATTGGTTATCAGACCAAAACCATGAAAATAGATCTTAATAAAGATCTTAAAATGAATATCGAATTAAGCGAAAATACGACCGAGCTAGATGAAGTGATCGTTACAGCCGAGAAACTAGACCAGAATGTAAGTAGTGTAGAAATGAGTGTCGCCCAGCTCGATATTAAGGATGTAAAAAAAATGCCCGCTCTTTTAGGAGAGGTTGACATTATTCGCAGCTTAACGCTGTTACCAGGCATTAGCACTATTGGTGAAGCTTCTAATGGTTTTAATGTAAGAGGGGGCAATACAGATCAAAACCTAATTTTATTAGACGAAGCCCCTGTTTACAACTCATCTCACCTTTTTGGCTTCTTTTCCATTTTCAATGCTGATGCGGTAAAAGACGTAAAACTTTATAAGGGCGGAATACCCTCCCGCTATGGCGGCCGCCTTAGTTCTGTGGTAGATGTACGACAGAAAGACGGAAACAATAAAGAGTTTAGTGGAACTGGTGGAATTGGTCTATTATCAAGCCGATTACTTTTGGAAGGACCGATACAAAAAGATAAATCGGCCTTTATGATAGCCGCTCGTCGCTCTTATGCCGATTTATTTTTAGCCCTAAGTTCCGACCCTACTATTAATCAAAATACGCTGTATTTCTACGACTTAAATGCAAAGCTGAATTACATTCTTAGCGATAAAGACCGCCTATACTTAAGCGGATACTTTGGTCGTGACGTCTTTGAACTTGATGATCTTTTTGGCTTTGATTGGGGAAATGCAACGGCTTCTTTACGCTGGAATCACTTGTTTAGTGATAAACTTTTTTCGAATTTCACTTTAGTTTTTAGCGACTATACTTATTCTTTAGGTACTCCGGAAGACGACGAATTTAACTTCCGCCTTAAATCTACTATCCAAGACTATCATTTCAAAAATCAATATAACTACTACATCAGTAGTAAAAACGAAATTGAATTTGGAATAGAAGGAATCTATTATCGTATGAAGCCTGGCGAAATTACGGGTAGTTTTGAATTACAACTTCAAGACGAATTTGCATTAGAGCCTTCCGTTTATTTTAGTCAAGAGCTAGAACTAGGTACACGTTGGACCGTTCAGTATGGCCTTCGCTATTCCTCTTTTTATAATTTAGGAGCGCAAAAAGTGCGAAACTATGCGAAACCCGACCTTCCCCAACTAAATGAATTGATTGACTCGGAAGAATATTCTTCCGGACAGATTATAGAGGCCTATAATGGATTGGAAGGGTTGGAGCCAAGACTATCTGCCAACTACCGCATAAGTGATGAACAAAGTATTAAAGCTAGTTATAATCGTACCCGTCAATATATTCATCTAATAAGTAACACTTCTACTCCTACCCCAGTTGATTTATATAGACCCGCTGGACGTTACATTCAACCGGCCACGGTAAATCAAGTGGCCGCTGGGTACTTTCAAAATTTTGCTGAGAACCGCTATGAAGTATCGATTGAAGGTTACTATAAAGATTTTAAGAATATTGTAGACTACCGCAATGGAGCAAATCTCATTTTCAATGAAACAATTGAAACAGAAATATTACCTGGTATTGGTCGCTCCTTTGGTTTAGAATTTTATCTGCGCAAGCGCAAAGGACGATTAAGCGGTTGGTTAAGTTATACTCTTTCTAAAACGGAGTTGAGAGTAGAAAATGATGACCCTCTATTGGCTATAAATGCCGGTGACTGGTATCCTGCCAATTACGATAAGCGCCATGACATATCCTTAGTCCTAAACTATCAACTAACCAAAAAATGGGATCTTGGAATGAACTTCACCTATCAATCTGGTCGTCCAATTACGCCTCCCGAAGGCCGTTTTAATTTCGAGGATTATAGTGTTCCTGTTTACCGAAGCCGCAACAGCCTCAGAATTCCCGATTATCATCGTTTAGACCTATCTGCGAATTACACGCCTGAAAAAGATCCCAACAAGAAATTTTACAGTTCGTGGTCTCTTGGTTTTTACAATGTTTACGCACGTAGAAACGCTTATTCAATATTCTTTCAACAAACACCACAAGCTCAAGGGGCAACTACTTCAAGCTTTGATACCCAAGCTGTACAACTCGCCATTTTCGGTACTATCATCCCATCTGTAACCTGGAATTTTAACTTTTAAGTATGAAAACATTTTATAAGTTAGGCTTTATAGCTTTAATTTTAAGCTTCGCCGCTTGCACAGATGTGGTTGAATTAGAAGTTCCTCAAACTGCACCTGAAATCGTTATTACTGGTCAATTATCAAATACCGATAGCTGCTATGTGCGGATTAGCACTACCGCGCCATACTTTTCAGATGAAGAGACTACTAAGATTAGCGGTGCGCGCGTAAGCATTTGGCAAGGAAGCACTGAAGTGGCCTTACTAACCGAGAGCAGTTTAACAGCTGGCTATTACAGCAGTGATTTCAAGGGAAGCATTGGCAATCTTTATCATATCGAAGTTTTGGTTGAGGGTAACTTTCCGGAAAAAACCTTGGGTACTTGGGTGTCCGTTTTTGACACATTGCGTGATTGCCCAGTGGTGGATAGTATTAGACAGGCCACCTTAAGTCGTTCTACCACTCCACAGGCCTTTGAAGAAGGTGAATATGCGCTTATGTATTTTGGAGATATTCCTAATGTGAGGAATTACTATCGTTTGAAGAGAACCTTAAATGATTCGGTATTTGCAAAAGAAATTATTGTTTTTGATGATGAAGGTGTGGATGGAATTTACTTTGGCTCAGGAATCTTTCCTCCAATTTCTATTTACGGCCCTTTTGAGGAAGACGAAATGGAAATAGAATTAGACACTTTAGTAGTTCGTCTTGAAAGTATTTCAAGAGATTTTGGTGATTTTCTGGATTTGGTTAACAGCCAAACACAGGTAGGTTCACCATTTGACGCTCCTCCTGCATTGGTAGTAGGTAATATTCACCGTAAAGGAGATGCTGAAGATTATGCCTTTGGATACTTCAACGTTGTTGGCAGTAATACTAATGGATTAAGGTATAAGCCCTAGTGCTAAAATTGTAGCTTTGATGAAAATTAAACCTTGAAAGAAAATAATATCAGTCACTGGGCCATTAACTGGCTACTAGATCAGGGCTTAAGCGAAGCAAGTGCCGAAGCTTTAACTATGGCTATAGATGTTGTAATCGTTGTTGCCATAAGTCTTTTGGCAGATTTTATAGCTCGGAAAATCATTCTTAGAATCGTAACCCGCTATGTAAAACACTCTAAAAATAATTACGATGATGTTTTACTGGAAAAGCGAGTCTTTAAATCGCTCGCTCATCTGCTGCCTGCAATAGTTATTTATTACAGTCTTCCTTGGCTCTTCGACGATTTAAGCACTACCGTTCTATTGCTACAAAAACTAGTGGTAGTGTACGGCTTAATTGTAGTAATAGGCGTGGTTCACAAATTCCTTAAGGCTTTGGAACACATGGCTCTTAGCAGTAAAAGCTTTGAAGGAAAACCCATTAGTAGTTATATTCAGGTAATACTAATAGTGGTATACATCGCTGGCGGAGTGTTTATCATTTCTACCGTAATGGATAAAAGTGCGGTGGCTATATTAACCACCTTTGGTGCTGCCACTGCCGTAATACTTTTGATTTTCCGAGACACGCTTTTAGGTCTTGTTGCTAGTATTCAAATTGCCGGCAATGACATGGTTCGCATCGGTGACTGGGTTAGCATGCCCAAATACGGTGCAGATGGGGATGTTTTAGAAATTAATCTCACCACCGTTAAAGTTCGCAACTGGGATAAAACTATTTCAACTGTGCCCACTTATGCCTTTATCAGCGATAGTTTTGTAAACTGGCGCGGCATGACCAATTTAGGAGTACGTCGCATTAAACGCAGCATTAATATAGATTTGCAAACGGTAAAGTTTATTAGCCCCGAAATGCGCGAGCACTTTTTAAAATTCGAAAGGGTAAGTGGCTTTATTAAGGAAAGACAGAAAGAAATAGATCAGTATAATGCCGATACCAATAGCGATAAAAGCATTTATCTAAATGGTCGGCAAATGACTAATTTAGGACTATTTCGTCGCTATGCAGAAGCCTATCTTAACGAGCATCCAAAAATAGCCAAGGGCGAAACCTTAATGGTGAGGCAATTACAGCCCACCGAAATGGGAGTTCCCTTAGAAATTTATTGCTTCAGCGCTGATATTGAATGGCTGAAATATGAGGGTATCCAAAGTGATATAATGGACCACTTACTTTCGGCAGTGAGTTATTTCGATCTAGCGGTATTTCAGCGTCCCTCGGGAAATAACTTTAGCACAATTAGCAAAGATTAGCGGTATTCCCTACCCTTCCACTTCTTTTGGCTAGGAATAAGCATAAAACACAAGCTCAAACTTATGTAAAAAGGATAAAAAACTGCGGCTACCGCATATCCTTTAAGCAAATTAGTCTGGTTTGACATCCTTGCGAAATTTCTCAAAAGTGGATAGTCAACCACCGCTTTTAAGAAGAAAAACAAGAACACCAGCCATACATCTGACCAACTAAAAACCAAGGCCCACAGTAAACCGCCTACTAAGCTTATATTTAAGAAGGCCACGCTTAAAGCCACACTTTTAGCAAAAAAACTAGGGTAAGCCACTGATTTCGCTCCCCAACGGACCCGCTGGTT
>PZPB01000003.1:64825-76619 GCA_003045865.1 Bacteroidota bacterium
CGCTGGTTTATAAAGGATTTAAAAGTTAAAGGAGCATTCGTACCTACGGCTGCTTCTGGCGAGGCAACAATTTTCACATCCTTCGCCCGTCTTGCGGCCTGCACTAAAAAACTATCGTCACCACTATCCCATTCCCTTCCCACTTCTTTAAAACGCAACCAAGTAGCGGCATAATAAGCCATGGCAGCACCATTTGCCATTATCGGTCTTTCTAGGGCAGCTAAGGCCATGCCACTCATCTGTAAACTTAGGAATTCGAAAGCAGCGAAGCGACTGATGAAAGAATTTGCCGCTTTCATTTTCACGAGGCCTAATAGAATGTCTGCTTTCGTATTTACTTTCGTAGAAATTAGATCACTTAAAAAATCCGCCTCCAACACCACATCAGCATCTAGCTGCACTATAAAATTTTCTTTTAGTCTACTTATCGCATACTCTAAAGCATTTTTCTTACCTGGTCTTAGTTCATTTTGCATAAGATGTGTTTCTAAGCTACTTCCCTTTAAACTTATTTTCAAGGCCTGTAAATGTGCTGCCGCAGAATGGTCATCAACTACATAAACTTTAAAAGAACCAGCATAATTTTGCCTAGATAAAGATTTTAATAGAGCAGGAATTTTCTCACTATCATTATAATGAGTAATAAGTACAATAAAGCCTTCAAAAATAGATTCTGACGCATCTAGCCCCGACTGAGATGTATTACTAAATCGCTTTAAGCCCCGACCTAAAACTAGGATTAGATTTAAATAAGCAAGGAAAGCCGTTAATAGCAGAGTAGATAATCCCATAATGACTATAATGGCCAAAAGTATTACATTAATTTTGGCCTAAGAGATGGAAAAAATAATTTTAGGCATTGACCCTGGCACTCAGATAATGGGTTATGGTGTATTGCAGATTAAAAATAAAAAAGCCGAATTAGTTCACTTGGACAGTATAAAGTTCAAGGTGAAAGACTCTTCCATACTTAGACTAAAAGAAATCTTTGAAAGCACTTTAGCCATAATCGACAAATACTTACCCGATGAGATGGCAGTAGAAGCGCCATTTTTTGGTAAAAACGTTCAAAGTATGCTTAAGCTTGGTCGTGCCCAGGGGGTTATTATGGCAGCAGGATTGTATCGTAATATTCCTATCGAAGAATATTCACCCAGAAAAATAAAACAAAGTATAACGGGTAAAGGAGCCGCTAGCAAGGAACAGGTTTATGCCATGCTAGAAAAGACTTTAGAACGCAAGCTAGACACAAAATACTTAGATGCCTCCGATGGCTTGGCAGTAGCTCTTTGTCATCATTATCAATTGTCTAATCCTTTGGCGGGATTAAAGGGAAAAGATTCTTGGGATAAATTCCTCCGCAATAATCCCGATCGGATTGCTTAATTAAATTTCGAACGGATTTTAGTGGCAAATTCCTCCATTTGAGCGGGAGTGAATTGCAACTTCTCGCGGCTAAAATCGATATCACTTACAGCATTAATGGGGATAAGGTGAATATGCGCATGAGGAACTTCAAGTCCGATTACCGCTACTCCAACCTTTTTACAAGGTATTGCTTTACCAATGGCATGTGCCACCTCTTTAGAAAAGAGCATTAGCTCTTGATACTCTTCATCTGGCAAATCGAAGAGATAATCTACTTCCTTTTTAGGAATGACCAATGCATGCCCGCCGTGTAGAGGCATAATATCTAAAAAAGCCAAACAGTTCTCGGTCTCAGCTATTTTATAACTAGGGATTTCTCCCGCAATAATTTTAGTGAAAATAGATGCCATATTAGTCCATGCTTACTTGCACAATTTCAAAACTCATTAAACCCGCTGGCGTAGTGATTTCAGCCGTTTCACCAACTTTCTTACCTACTAAACCCTTTCCAATTGGGCTATTAATAGAAATCTTACCCGCTTTAAGATCGGCTTCGTTTTCACTTACCAAACGATAGGTCATTTGCGCACCATTCTTGGTGTTTTTAATAACCACCTTAGACAAGACCATTACTTTAGAAGTATCTACTTTAGAACTATCCAGTAGGCGAGCATTAGATAAACTGTCTTCTAATTTAGCAATTTTCATTTCTAAAAGGCCCTGAGCTTCCTTCGCCGCATCATATTCAGCGTTCTCTGAGAGATCGCCTTTATCACGTGCCTCTGCAATTTGATTCGAAATACGGGGACGTTCCACCGACTTCATGTGCTCTAGCTCCTTTTTAAGTTTTTCAAGACCTTCAGGACTGTAATAATTTATTGCCATTTTGTTTAAATTTTAGCGAACAAAAAAAAGACCTCAGAGAGGTCTTTTCCTTTTGCGAATATATAAAATATTGACTTCGAAATAAGAGACTATAGCGATATCGAAACCCCTATACTATGCACTCCATCAAAGAAGGAAGTACTACGGTAAGAATAATCTAAACCAAATTTATTGTCATTGTTTTTGCTCATTGCTAAATCTAAAGATACGCCGGCACTAAAACCAGTAAATACTGTAGTAGTAACCTCGTAATCACGATTGTCCCAAAAGCTATACCCTGCTCTCAAGCTTAGTAACTCCTTAAAGGAATACTCCACGCCAGCGGTATAAAGATCTTTTTCGAAAGAATTAGATTGGAAAGCACCAGCCACTGTTAATCTTTGCTCCTCGAATTCGAAATCATAGCTACCGCCAATAGATAAAGTTGTAGGTAACTCAAAGCTCTCGCTTCTCTCGTTATACTCTTGGGCGTATCCGCCATTTGGCACTACTAAAGTAATAGATTGTCCTTCTCCATCGTATCTAGCAGCTGGACCAATGTTCCGAAGAGTAATCCCAAATTTAACTTGCTCTCTTTTACCCGTAACATACTGCACGCCAGCATCTACACTTGCCGAAGTAACGGTCATATCTACCATACTAGTTGTGTAAATCTTTAAATTAACACCACCACGAATAGATTTGATGAAACGTTGCGCATATCCTAAACCGATTATCGCAGTAGATGGGCTTATTTCACCAATACCCCCATCAGGGTTATCAACTGTGGTTCTTTCCCAACTTCCGTAATCGAAAGAAACAAAATTTGCGGAAAGAACACCATTTGAACCAACTGCCTGATTAAAACCTGCAGCGTTTACATTAATGTTTCCCCCTACTAACCACTGGGTATTACTGAAAGTAACCTCAGTACCCTCGGTAGAGGCAATACCAGCGATATTTATAAAAGTAGCTTCTACGCCAGTAACTCCGGCTATGTTAACTCCCCCCCAACCAGAAGCTCTGGCCCAAGGGTTTATTAATAGTTCGGGGGCACCAGCTGAACCAGCACGTTGTGGGTTACCTGCTTCTACACTCAAGCCAGCGGCTAATAAGCAAGCGGTAATTGCAATTTTATTAAGGTATCTCATGTGTTTGATCACGTTAATTCGTTCTTAAAATGCGTTAAGGTCAACAGGTCGTAAGCTACCCATCCATTTAATCACCTTTTGTCCTGCAGCACCTGCATCGATATGTAACAAGTAGATTCCACTTGCGATAGGTACGTTAAACTCGTTCTTAAGATCCCACTCTGTAAAAGTTAGAGAGTTATCTTTATTAATGGTTCTTACTAAAGTGCCATTTGGCATAAAGATGTTGATTTCACAACGAGGAGGCAAATTAGTAATCTTAACGATATTGTCTAACTGACCATCTTCGTAGCCTGATGAACCATAATAAGGATTAGGAACTACTCTAATTTGATCCAAGGCTGTATTGGCTACAGACAAATCATTAGTAATAGATTGGAATCCATCCATTGAGAACTCATATAAAGGATTACCGTCATTTTCAGAATCTGCAGACTGAGCGAAAGGACTTTGTACTCTAATTTCAACCTTAACTTCAGTAGGGATCTGATCGTAAGTATCGAACGCATACTCATTGCCAGAAAGCAAACCAATAGTACACCATGTCATGGATCCCCATACGCTTGAACGAATAATCGCACGATTCATGTTTTCCATTGCACTCTTAAGTGGGTGATCCTCAATTGCATCTCCCTTGTAAGTAAGGTCAAGCATTTGGTTGTCTATCATCGCTGAGTCTGCTAAAACATAAAGTACATGCATACCACCCGCTGCATATGAACCTAACTTCTGAGTTAAGTTGGCAGTAGGGTTCCAAAGCATATCATCACCATTCTCACTCTTCAACCAAGAGTTTTCAGCAATTATTAGGTTTAATCTAGCCCCTGTTTCCACATTGTAAGCGTAGCCTGGGAAGAAACTCCAACCTGTACTGCTTGGATCTTCCACCAATTGGTTTCCAAGTTTATTCAAACTGGCATCAGAACGAAGACGGAAAGGAGCAACGCCACCTTCATTAGCCTCAGCGAAATTTCCCATTTCTAGTACCGGAACGCGAGACCATTTAGATGGATCAGACGAAATAACTACGTCAATATTGGGTAAGTCTTCGATCGGATACATTACGCTAAAGTTATTACCATCACGTAAAGGGAAACCTGGACTAGGAGTACTTGCACCGGCAGGAGTTCCTGCAAATGGTACGTTACTGGCTAGGGACACAGGCGCCCAAGTACCACCTAAAACTTTTTCAAACTCACCGAAAGGATCAACATTGTTATCACCAGCGGTATAATCATTATAGTAGTAAGCCGGTAGGTTCTGATCATCTTGAATATCATTAGCTCCCGCAAGAATCCAGTTTGTCGGATTATTCGCATCTGAATCTGGAATGCCAGATAACCATGGTTTGGTTGGGTCTTCATATATGATAGATCCACCAATGACACCATTTGTAATAGAACCTTCACGTTCCAATCCTGGCGCTATTGCATCATTAAGTGCAATGCTAAAACCAAGCGATTGATTAGATTCACTACTTACGATAATTTGCTCAGCAGTGTAATCAATACCTTGCTCGCTCACTGCCACTACCACTCCTGTTTCGACATTAATAAGCTCCCAAGAACGGGTTGTATTTAAGTCCGTAAAGCGCAATTGATATGTACCATCCCCAATTAAATATGGATCAACCACTTTAATTTCAACTGGAGCAAAACCAGCGTTGTAGGTAACTCTTTGTGAAGAGCCTGCCGCCAAAATTGCCTCTTCTGTTTCGCTTGTAACGCGTAAGTAGGAACTTCCATTTCCTTTTCCTGCCACGCGAGTAATTTGTACTAAATCACCCCATGAAGAGTTCAAGGTAGTTCCGTTGTTGCGGCTTTCCACCTTACTTGGAATTCCTAAATAAGGTTTGGAGTTCTGTCCAATATTTCTACGACCCGCTAAGTATGGCGTTTTCTGAGCATTAGAGTTATCGCCGCTTACCCCTGGAACAAAAGTTTTATAGTCATTCTGAGCATAAGCCAATACATAGAAATAGTATTCTTTATGATTCACTAGTCCACGATTACCTTCTGCGAAGGCATCTTCTAGAACACGGTAACTCAATTTGATTCCATTGTCTTCTGCGGCCAAGGTCATATCCTGTGGCAACAAGGGGTTACCCAATAGATCCGGAGATTCGAAATAGTTTACTAATTGCGCAACGCCATTTTTCAAATCAGACTGAGCAATTAAACGTGACTGGGAAACATCATATAATTCATCCACACCAACATCAGCGTTAGCAACTTGGAAAACCTGAAATCCTTCAAACAGGTAATTGAAATAATTTGCTCTATCCGCACTATCAATTTGAGTTGCAGTCCAATTAGGATCGCCAGGAATCCTTGGATCTTTTTGAACATAACCAATAGTAGCATCATTAAATGGGTCGATGAAATTAATAATCAACTCGCGATCTAATTCTACGATTTCAACATTCGGTGCATTAGGACCATCAAGAACTTGAAAACAGTTATCAAATAATTGCTGAGCCTTATCGTCAGCCACAATTACATCATTTACCGAGGCAAATAAATCTTGGCTAGAAAAGTTTCTCGCCCAAACAGCACCAGTAGTAATAAAGTTAAGTGCACCTGGAGCAAGAGAGAAAGGACCAGCACAGTGCAGTCCACGCTTATCTGCTTGGTTATTAGGTGACTCGAACCAATTTTGATCGCCAGTTGGCTCATATGCAAATGTTGTATCAAAAGAGTTTCCTGGGTATGCAAAACGAGTTTGAACAAGAGATGGATCATTCGTATTGTAGCCATCACCATTCGCTGGGTTTCCCTTACCTGATGGGTTTTCAATAACTAGAGGACGACCATCCTTCCAAATACTATTTAAAAGATTATAAAATTCTTGTGCCGTATTTGGATCGGTGGTACCCGCTGGGCCATTAAAGTTTGAACTGTTGTTGTAGTACATGAAACCAGACATAATGATACGCTCATTAATTCCTAATGTTTCATCTTCTCCCACACAAACACCATCAATACGAACTCCATCCACACAACCGTCACGATCATTATCTATTCCATCAAAGTAATCTGCAAAAGGACCTTGGAAAAAGTCAAAACCAACGGCAGGAGGATTTGCACCATAACCTAAGGCACCTTCATCGTCACTGTCACCATTATAAACATATCCTAGACCTCTAGCGATATCCGAACCGATAATATCGTCATATGGGTTTCCTAAATCCGCATCAAACCAAGTTCCGAAGTAAGTATCTCTTAAACGGAATGTCGAACGGTTAATAATACGATAGTTATTGAAAGTCATGTTATTCACCTCATCATTGGCAGTAAAGGCAAAAGCCTGTGCACGAATTTCGAATCCTAAAGCCGCTGCATTCGTTTCCGTATGGATGTTACCTTTATCGTTATAAACCCACCAGATGGTTTGATCACCGTATAATAAGTCTACATCTTTGTCTTGGCAATCTGCCTCGCGAGTGAAATCGTAGCCTGGGTAATCCCATTCGTACTCATAAAAGCCCGGAATTCCATTGGTATCAGACTCTCCGTAAGGAGCTAATTTATAAGGCAAACTACCATTAATACCATTACCTGGCCAGTCTATAATACTCTGAGGAATATTACCTGCATATCCTGGAAAACGATCTTCTGGATCACAAGTTGGATCTTCTTTACAGTCAATCCAAGCTTTATGTGTTTCAACTTCCGAACGGTATACCGTCCAATGTTGGTCATATTCTTGACAAGTTTCTTCCGTAATAGAAGCATTATTATCTAGTGGTCCAGGCCAGTAATCAACCCCATCTTGACGGTAAGTCATCGCGGCAAGCTTTAATTGATCAGCATCATCGTAGCCACCAAGCCATAAAGCTCCTGCAAACATTGAATGCTTATTACTTCCCTTAGGCACTTCGTATTGGGCATCATTTAAATCCCACCACATATCGCCACCACCAAGGATACGTGCTCTTACGTTATTAATATTTAAGTCAGTTTGGGCCGTAGCTGGGGCGCAACCTTCCGAAAGTGCTTGGAGAGCAGATTTCTTATTGTTATTTGCATTCGGCTTGTCTTTAGCGCTTAAGCCTCCAAGGCCTAAGCTCAGTACTAAAGAATATGCTAAAAAGTTTCTGAATTTCATGCAGTTACTTCTTTAAGATTAAAAATTATACGCAACTCCCAAACGGAAGCGACGCGGCAGAGATACATTAAATGGACTAACCATTGCACGGTTATATAGATCTACATAAGCTTGTTCGCTTACCTGACCTTGTGTTTGAGCTTGACCCGCTTGAGAGGCTAAGAAACCATCATCATCAGGACTGCCAGTGTAAGGATAAACGTTAACAACGTTTAAAGTGTTCAGAGCATTTAAAACCTGAATGTAAACGTCAATGCTCTTACGACCACGAGCGTCTAACATAAAGCTTTTGTTCATTCTAACATCAAACGTTACTTGCCAAGGCAGGCGAGCACCATTAATCTGTCCTTCTGTTTGTGCACTTGAAGAGGCAGCAGCAGTAACAGCGTAGGCACGATCACGACGAGTATAAGGGCGACCTGATAATGCACTAGTAGTAACGTTAACACCAAAGTTTTCAAGGATATTTTTTCCATTAATCTTCGGACCGTTGTATTGAGTTCCTCTACCATATCTCCAATCCAAGCGAACTAAGATTTGGTGACGGTTATCGTAATCAAATGGCAGTAACGTTCTTAAAGAAGCCGCACCCGCTCTTGCTAAGTTAGCTCCAGTAGTTGCACTAGAACCAGTACCATTAGCAAACTGTAAAGTATAGTTCGCATCAATTTTAATATTATTAGTTCGACGCATTTCGTATTCCAACTGAAAACCTTTTACAGTACCAAAGTCACGGTTACCGTATGCTATGTAAGTAATAGGATAAGCCTCTGGATAGTTTACCGCTTGTAATAAATCTCTTAGCTCACGATAGAAAGCTGCTATTTTAAGAGCCGACTTTCTAGAAAGAGCCTGCTTAAAGGCTAGTTCGTATTCCGTTGTTTTCTGTGGTAACAGATTTGGGTTATTTAAAATACCACCATTTCTAAGGTTAGTAAGGTTCAAATAATCAAATGGATCTAAGCGTGAGAAACCAGTAGTAGGACGCTGAGCCAATACATCATAATGCGCAATAAAAATCGCCTCATCCGTAATTGGGAAGTTGAAAGCTACACGAGGCATAATTACAGTTTGTGGCTCGTAATCAACAAACGATTCTGCTGGAATATCACTACCTACAGTAGATTCTTCTCCCGGAGGGGTCACTAAGAATGGCTTAATACCACCACCTGCAGCATCCGAAAGAATACCTGGGTCGGTAATAGGCTCACCACCTGCGTTATAAAACTGATCACCATTACGGTAACCTACAATTGACGCAGTACCATAATCGAACCCGCTTACGTATACCGCGTAATCTTGTCCAATACCTGCTGGAATATTAGAAACCGCATCTTCCGAAAGGGGAGATCCAGAGAGATCACCAACAGTATAATAAGGATATAGGATATACGGATCTCTCAGTACGCTTTGGTTAAGGTCAAAACGGTCAACCCTAACACCTACGTTAAAAGTAAGGTCACGGAAGGCAAATTGATCTTGCACATAACCGGCAATATAAATTGGCTGAAAAGCAGCTACAGGGCGTAAGTATCTCCCTTGATCATCACGGGCTTGGAAAAAGTCAGCAATAGAAGAGTTATCAGTACTAATTTCTCCAGTATAATCATAACCAAAGTAACTAACGCTAGACGAACCATTCGGGTTAACCAATTCATCGGCTGAAAACATATCTAGCGAGAACATAGAAGGATCTAAGTTATCTATGTTGATTTGCTCTACTCCGTAAGGATCTAAACCTAAAGCAGTTCTAACTCTTTCTGAGAATTGACTCGCATCTTGAGAGTTATAAGCATAATTATAATTGATGGTATCTTGGAAGTTACCAAAGCCATCATACACAGGAATTGGGTTGGCCAAATCTAACTGAGAGTTAGGTTGGTTTTGTAATAAACGCATTCTAGTCCAAAGTCCTTGTGCTGCCAAACCATAAGCACGGTCGATACGTTGCTCGTATTCGAAACCAGCAATTAAGGAATGATCACCAATATCAAAGTTGGTAGAAGCAGTAACCCTGAACTGGCTATTACGACTAACATTATAACCACCTTGTTGAGTACCAGTGTTGGTCCATAAACCAAATACACTACGTGGATTGAAACCATTTATTGGCATACCGTATCCTAAAATTTCATCTAGAGTACGGGCGTTAATACCTGGATTCGAAGCTGCTATATTGAAGAACTCTTTAATATAGTTATCACGATTAGGATTCACATTACCAGGCGTATAGTCTACGCGAGTATCAAAATCACCAACAAATAATGCACCTCCAAAACCCAAGGTAGTATCTATTCCTTGCACATAAGCTGGACGAGTAACTACATCGTATTTACCAGTATAACCGTAGTTAAAGAAGTTCTTACCGTGATCTGCATCTGAGGTCTCATTAAAATCACGAGTATAATCTATCTGAATGTTATAATATGCATTTTTAATAAGGGCATTAGCAGAAGTATCGTTATCAAAAGTTTGTTGGAAACGAACGTAAGCCTGCCAATCGGAGTTTATCGTATTCATGTTATTCTCATAATTGAAAATATGACTACCATAACTTGCTGCGCGATCGTTAGAGTAAACCAAACGTCCACCAACAGTTACATTAGTATTACGAGAAGTTTTGATTTGCACGTTACCAGTCAAACGAACATCATTTGAATAGGAATTTGGTCTCTGCCAAATATTACTTAAGTCATCCTCAGTAACATATTCGGAAGCAAGATTGATAGCGGCTCCATTAGGATCCACTAAAATGGGTCTTTGCTGAATAGAGTTTAAAACATCATCGTTTAGCTTAATGTAAGGAATACCTGCTGGTACGGGTCTTGGTTCTTCGGTGTATAAAAACTCGGAACTAAACAAGAAACCAACAATAGACTGTCCTTTACTATTTTTATAGATAGGGCCACCTAAAGTAAAGGCAGCAAGGTTTGAGTTTTGGCCATCCAAAATTGGGCTACCATCACTGCGAGTGATATATTTGAAGGGTAATGAAGTTAAAACTTCTGCACTTCCAAACCATTCACCTGATGGTCCACGAGTAGTAGTGTTAATTACACCACCAATCGCATCACCATATTGGGCGGGTAAACCACCAGTGATAACTTCAGTTTGAGCGATGGCCGCCTGCGGGATGTTTACACTACCACGCATTTTAACCCCATCAATAAAATAAACGGTTCCTTCTCCACGCGAACCACGAATGTTAACATTACCGTTCGCATCTTGCGTTACCCCTGCCGCCTGACCAGCAACGGAAGTAATATCACGTACCGCCATATTGGCAATATCTTCTTGGGTAGTCACCTTCGAAGTTTTGTTAGGATCAATAAGCAAAGGTTCGTAAGTAATTACAACCTCTCCAAGCATCTCACTCTCCTCACTCAATTTAACATCTTGCTTGGTAATGGAGTTTGGCGAAATAACAACCCCGTTTATCTTATAAGTAGCGTAACCTGTGAAGGAAATTTCTACTAGATAAGAACCTGGGGTGATTGGATTAATGTTGTACTGACCGTCAAAATCGGTGGTACCACCAGTTAATACAGCGCCAGAGGCGTCTTTAATTACAACGTTTGCAAAAGGTACTGTTTCGCCTGTCTTCTTATCCGTAACGGACCCACGGAGTGATCCGGGTCGTTGTTGCGCTATCGCAACTGAAGCCAAAGTGGTGAAAAGCAGTAAGAGTAGTTTCTTTCCCATACTAATTATTCGGTTATTAAGATCTCTCCTGAATTTTAAAAGGCCGTAAATATAACATAAAATAGGCCTAGGCAGCAATGCCTAAATTGCTAGAAATCTTAGGTTTATTAATAAAATATTGATAATGAACCTCTAAGTGTTAACATAAAATTAAGATTTGCTTTATTCTGCCTAAAATTTTTCATGAAAAGCGCAGTTTTAAGTCTAATTAAGCAATTTTGCAATATGAAAAGACACTTATTACTCTTATGGACTCTCGCCTTATTTTTGGTTGCCTCGGGATGCGCGAAAAATAATAACCGTGATTTCCCCATCGTGTCTTTCGATGAATACATATATCTCAACAATCCCTCTAGTCTCGACCTTTTAAATATTGGCGGCGCCATCACCCATAGTGGCGGTTACCGCGGTTTACTAATCTACCGGCGGTTTAATAATAATGATTTAAACGACTTTGGCGCTTTTGACCGCGCTTGTCCTACGCATTATGCGCAAGATTGTTCGGTTTTAGAAATTAGTGACGATAATACTTTTGCCGAATGTGCCTGCGGTGGCGAAAAATACCTTCTCTTCGATGGCTCGCCTTCAACCGACGCCGTTAC
>PZPB01000003.1:76967-78437 GCA_003045865.1 Bacteroidota bacterium
TCTAACGTGACTTCGGCGCAAAAAAAAACCGCATCGAAATGCGGTTTTTAAAAATCTGTATTCAAAAATTAGTCTGCGAGGAGGATAACGTGGTTGTTTTGCACTTCCACTACCCCGCCACTAACGGTTAGTCTCAATACTCTATCATTAGACTTATCGGCTACAATTGCGCCATTCAGTCCTTCTATAGTTTTAGCCGAAGTAGGAATATTAATTTTCACTTCCCCTTCTTTTAAGGTACTAATAATAGGCGCGTGACCATTTAAGATTTGAAAGAGGCCTTCCTTTCCGGGCAACTGAACTGCGTCGGCGTCACCGTGAAAAATCTTGGCTTCGGGGGTGATAATTTCTAGTACCATCTTCTTTCTTTAAATCAGCTAATTATTAGTCTTAAGCTTCGGCAAGCATTTTCTCACCTGCTTCGCGCACTTCTTCAATGGTTCCTTTCAAGTTAAAAGCGGCTTCTGGATACTGATCCATGTCGCCATTCATAATCATTTTGAAACCTTTAATTGTATCTTCGATGCTTACAAATACCCCTGGGATACCGGTAAACTGCTCCGCCACGTGGAAAGGCTGAGATAAGAAACGTTGTACACGGCGAGCGCGAGAAACTACTAATTTATCTTCTTCCGATAATTCGTCCATACCTAAGATGGCGATAATATCTTGAAGCTCTTTATAACGCTGTAATATCATTTTCACATCCTGTGCACAGTCGTAATGCTCATCACCAATAATTTCTGGTGCTAAGATTCTAGAAGTAGAATCTAGTGGATCTACCGCTGGGTAAATACCTAAAGAGGCTAATTTACGACTCAATACCGTGGTGGCATCTAAGTGGGCAAATGTTGTAGCTGGCGCTGGATCCGTAAGGTCATCCGCAGGTACATAAACTGCTTGAACCGAAGTAATAGATCCGTTTTTAGTAGAAGTAATACGTTCCTGCATCGCACCCATCTCTGTTGCTAAAGTTGGCTGATAACCTACCGCAGATGGCATACGACCTAAAAGAGCCGATACTTCAGAACCTGCTTGTGTAAAACGGAAAATATTATCAACGAAGAATAAGATATCAAGACCTGCTCCATCACCTTCACCGTCGCGGTAGTATTCCGCTAAAGTAAGACCTGATAAAGCTACACGGGCACGGGCACCGGGAGGCTCGTTCATCTGTCCGAATACGAAAGAAGCTTTAGATTCTTTTAAAGTCTCTGGGTTTACCTTAGAAAGGTCCCAACCACCTTCTTCCATAGAATGCATGAACTCGTCGCCGTATTTAATAATACCAGACTCCAACATCTCACGCAATAAATCATTACCCTCACGGGTACGCTCACCTACTCCAGCAAACACCGATAAACCACCGTGACCTTTGGCGATGTTATTAATTAATTCTTGGATAAGTACAGTTTTACCTACACCAGCACCACCAAATAAACCAATCTTACCACCTTTTGCATAAGGCTC
>PZPB01000146.1:0-2835 GCA_003045865.1 Bacteroidota bacterium
ATGACTCTTTTTTAAAAGATACCCCCTTGCTAATCAGATTTAACCAAATAAACACACTTTTACTGGAAGAAGTGGCCTATTATACCGTTCTACAAATTTTAGTCGGACACTAATAATTAAAAAAATTTAAAAAGTCACAATCGAGTACCCGCTAGACCCTCGGGCTGATAATCTTTTAAATAGTTATGGTAAGAGAAGGCAAAAGAGTTTATTGGCTATATGGCACACTTTGCAGAAGTTCTCAGCAGGGCAAGATGAGGTTGGGTGTTTTCACGAGCCCTCTGGGTTGTTTAGTCGGGTCAGAAATTTAGTTTTTTAACTCAAAGACCCTAAGACGACGTTCATTTTATATAAGATTTATCAATCTTACCAATCTTAATTGGGCCTTTCCACAATAAGCGACTTAGCAAATAACTAATTTTGCAACCCGCAAGAAAGTTATCTATGGACCATTCAAAAATCTGGCTTTCTTCCCCTCACATGTGTGGCGAAGAGGAGCAATACATAAAAGAAGCATTTGTCTCAAATTGGATTGCACCGATCGGTCCTCAATTGAATGGCTTTGAAAAAGATTTGCAGAACTATAACCAAATTAATCATGCAGCGGCTTTAACTTCTTGCACTGCCGCTATTCATATTGCCCTTGATATATTAGGAGTTAGGGCCGGTGATTATGTTTTAGTACAGACCTTCACCTTTTGTGGTTCTGCCAACCCCATTAACTACTGTGGTGCGCAACCTATTTTTATAGATTCTGAACCAGAAACTTGGAATATGAGTCCTGCATTTCTGCAAGAAGCACTTTCCGATCTTCAAATTAAAGGTGAATTGGCAAAGGTTAAAGTCATAATGCCTGTGCACCTCTATGGCATGCCGGCACAATTAGATGCTATAATGGCCATTGCAGAGGAATATCAAATTCCTGTACTAGAAGATGCTGCAGAAAGCCTCGGATCCAAATACCGAGAAAAATTTACCGGCACCATAGGAAAAATGGGTGTTTACTCTTTTAATGGCAATAAAGTTATTACTACCTCAGGTGGTGGGGCTTTAGTATCTCAAGATGAGAATTTAATAGATCAATCACGCTTCTTGGCCACCCAAGCACGCGATAATGCTCCCCACTACGAGCATAGCCGCATTGGTTATAATTATCGCCTTAGCAATATTTTAGCGAGCATCGGTCGCGGCCAAATGACCGTTCTTGATAAGCGTATCGCCCAAAGGCGTTCAAATTTTGATCGCTACTATACCTACTTTTCTGCTAAAAATTCAAAAGGATATCAAATTCGTTTTCAAGAAGAAAACCCTTATTCCTTCTCCAATCGCTGGCTTAGTGCCATACTAATTGATCCTGATACAAATAATGGTATTGATCGCGAAAAAATTCGTCTCGCATTAGGTGAAGAAAATATTGAAACACGCCCACTTTGGAAACCCATGCATTTACAACCGGTTTTTAAGCATTGTAAATACTATGGCAGTGATATTGCTGAAACCCTTTTCGATCAAGGCTTATGCCTCCCATCGGGTTCTAACCTAAGCAATGAAGACTTTATGCGCATTTTTGGAGCCTTTGATAAATTATTTCTTTGAAAGTAATGGATCTAAATGATTTGACTGAATCTTTGAAAAATTAATTGATTGAGTATATTCATTTAGATCGTAACAATCTCAAGTCTTTTTGGTCCTAAGCCTTTAAACCCTCTTCGCCCCCCAATCACAATTGAAATTCGATAAATTCCAATTGCGAAGGAATTACACCAGTATCGATACCAAGTAATGGTATGAATCGAGATGTCGCACCTATTGGGCTTGGTTCTTCGTAAAATACCTTTACTTTCAAAATAGCCATCAATTACAAACGCTAAAAATAAAGATGAAGGGCTTAGGGACTTGGGTTGCGACCAAAGGAACCGAGGAGCAACGCGACGAGCTCACGAACTCCAATGATGAAAGCGAAAGTGCGTTGGTAACCAAAAAAGAAAGGCAAGAAACCTTGTGAAGCTTGGCTATATCGAGAAGCCCGATTAAAAACAAGGCCATGCTAAGAAGAAAGTTATATAGAAAAAACCCCGAAGATTTGATGACGAGGTCAGTCGTTTGGAATGATAAGCAGCAAATTTCAGATTAGTCCCTTTGCAACTTGCTTCAAGGGGTTTTGCATTTTTACTTTATCGAGATCATAATAAGTGCTGGATCGGCCTCAATTACGAACGCCAAAAATTAAAATAAAAGGCTTAGTGAGTTGGGTTGCGACGTGAGGAACCGAGGAGAGAAACGACGAGCTCACAAACTCAAACAAAAAACAAACAACTCGTTAGTAGCTCGCCCACCGAGATTGCCTTTTATGAAGGTTTTTGAAGTGAGGAATTGGAGCCTTGATTTTTTTGTTTCGTTTTGGGTCAAGCCAAAATGAAAGGCAAGAAATCTTGTGAAACCCTACTATATCGAGAAGCCCAATTAAAAAACGAATTCAGAAAATTAAAACACCAAACCCAAATGTCGTTAGTCCAGACCGCCAACACGCCCGTAAAACTTAGGTTTTACGGGCTTTTTTTTTACCCGTTATCCATTAGGTTGTCCATTCTCTAAATTTTTAATATTTCCAACGAATCCCTAAATTTCCGACGCTGCCTTCAGCGCAGTCGGAGCCAACCTAATAATTCATTATTAAACGCGATAAATCGCGTTTCTACAACAACCCTAACCAAACCTGCCGCCCCGGGATAAATCCGCGGGGCTATGGATACCCACTAAACTCTAAACTATCTCCCACTGCGCTCCCTGCGTTATAAAACCGAAACCTCCACTATATCGCAATAACATCTAAAC
>PZPB01000146.1:2845-4654 GCA_003045865.1 Bacteroidota bacterium
TATGGTAACCCACTAAACTCCTAAACAACTAAAGTCTAAACTGTCTACCCGCTGCGCTCCCCGCGTTACCAACCCAAAATCCCCACTCTACCGAAATCCCCCTCCCTACTCTTGCTCCAACTCTTGCTGTATATGCTTTTCCCTAAAACAGAACATATTTAATCTTCGCGATACTTAACTTTACCGCTTATCCCCTAAACAACTAAACTCTAAACTCTCTCCCCCGCCGCGCTCCCTGCGTTACAAAGCCGAAACCTCAACTATATCGCAATCCCACTAAACATCTAAACCACTAAACCCTAAACCTTCTCCCCCACTGCACCCCCTGCGTCCCCGTCGCGCTCGCCGCGTTACAATCACACAATCCCCACTCTACCGAAATCCATCTTAGCTCGGCCCTAGGTTCTCGTCTCTCAAACCGTCTTCAGTCTTTTCCTTCTATTGAAAATCTGAGGCTAAAATTTCAAGCCGAACTCAGGCTAACAGTTATTGATCTTAATTGAAATCGTATTATACCGCCTTGCGTTTATTTGTTCTTGGGCTTTCGCTTTTAATTTTTTTAATCATAATAGCGCATGCAAATAGTTAGCTGTGTCAACTAGACCATTTTTTCGAAACCGGTTCAAAATTTCAAACTCATCTAGTTTAGGATTTGTACGATTCAGTACTAGGGCTCTAAATGCCTCAATAGCAAGGTCATTATTAAGGTCAATTGTGTCAGTTAAAAAGTCATCAGCAGTCTTAGCAGTAAGTCCGAAACCGGATAAGTACTTATCTGGAAAATCTTTTATATTGTTAGTCACTATTACATTTGCATTGGTTTTAATCGCTGCAGCAAGAACATGCCTGTCCTTTTCATCTGGAAGCGTCAGAGCACTTATTATGGGTTCATAATTTTCAACTAGGGCATCTGGAAACGCTTGTTGTGCTTTGGATATTCTTTTTTTTATTTCTTTGAGGGGAATATCTTTTCTTTCCATTACACTTTCCCATTCTTCGAAAATGTGTTTACTCCATTTGGGGGTAAAAAGATCATAAGAAGCAAACCAAAACAGTAAATCGCGAATGTCAATAGGATAAATAACGTTTGTATCAAGGACGCATGTAAATCTTAAACTATGAATCATAGAGTCCGGATTCTTCGTCAGCTTTCATTATTTCAACTAGAAGCTTTCTCTGTTTATGTTTTAGTTGCTTCTTGTATTCAAGAATATCTTGGTATTTAATTCTTCTATGCTTGCCAATTTTGGTGAAATTAATCTTCCCCACCTCTAAAAGCTTAACTAAATGTGGTCTAGAACATCCTAATAGTTCGGCAGCAGCTTGTGTCGTTATTTCTGTAGCAATTGGAACAATAGAAATTGGTTTACCTTGGCTTGTTTCTTTAAGAATTTTAGCCAAAAGTTTTAGTGCATTTAAGGGAATTTTTATTCTTTCCTTAGTCTCGTGAATTTCTATTTCAGGATAATCAGAGTGGATTTGTTCCAGAGTTGAAGCCAAGGCATCGTATGACTCCATAGCAGTCTTCTGTTCTTCCTTCGTTGGTCTTTTTACTTCGTCTATACTTTCCATGTGTTTTTATTTGCTACACGAATAAACGAAATATTCGAATCATTGTTTCATTTATTTCGAATAATTTTAATGAAGCTTAACAACTTAATTCATCTCTCGGTTCTTTGTCAGTTATCTCCCTATACCGCAATGCCCCCTGCACCTAATCCCCACTTTACCGAAAACCTCCACTATATCGTAATCCCACTAAACTCCTAAACAACTAAACTCTAAACTATCTCGCCGCTGCGCACGCCG
>PZPB01000147.1 GCA_003045865.1 Bacteroidota bacterium
TATTAGTAGGTTTTCCGGCCTCAATTACGAAGAGTTAAAAACAAAACAAAAAGTTTAGTGAGTTGGGAAGTGACCAGAGGGAACTCGCCCACCGAGCTTACTTTTTGTGAAGGTTTTAAAGATGAGGAATTGGAGCCTAGATTTTTTTCCTTCTTTTTTGATTATGCAAAAAAGGAGTCTAAAATATCTTGTGAAGGCTTACTGCATCGAGAAATACGATTAAAAAACGGAATCCAAAAATGACTCTGTCATGGGTAATTTATTTCAGGGTCTGTTTTTACCACCGAGCACACGAAGAAGGCACGAAGAAACACAAAGAACAATTATTGTGAAAAACCCTTTGTGAACCTGCATAAATCTCCGTGGACTTTGTGGTAAGACATAGCGCAGAGAACCGTATAAGCTGCAAATTGTATAAGGCTAGAGACTTTATAAAGTAGTTCAACTCTAACTGAAAATCCATTCGCGCAAATCAATGCGATAATTAGCTATTTTTATACCATGACCCGACACCTCATTTTTCTACTTCTACTACTATTCGCAAGCACCAGCTGCACCATTAGCAAACGCCAACACCTCAGCGGCTACCATGTAAAATTACACCCAGCTTTAAAAAAGGGACCGAGTACAGCTGAGGCCAAAGAGGAAAAACACATCTCGTTTAGCCAAGAGGCTTTAAAAGAAATCGTGCCTTTACCTTCCCTTAGGCCTGGCTATAGCACCATTAAAGAAGAGCCGATAAACTTAGACCAAGCTCCGCCAGAGAAGGCCGCTACCAAAGTAAAATTACCTAGCCCTGAAAGCAGCAGCTTAGAGCAAATCACCCCCAATCGAGTACAAGAAGAAAAGCCTTTAGCTGCCCAAGGGGAAAGTCCAAAAGCCGCCCCCACTGACCCAAAATTACATCAAGGTTTCTTAATTGCCGCTGGAATTTTAGCGCTCTTAACTGCGCTATTTTATGCCCTCTTGATTTACGCTGCCGTATCAGGCCCCAGTTACGTCTTTCTCTTTATATTCTCGGTATTTGGATTTTATGTGAGTATAATCCTATGTACTATCGCTTTATTAATCGGGCTTATATTATATATCGTTTACGCCGTAGAAAAGGAGTGATTTTCATTAATAACTAAGTAAAGCACCTCCTTTTTGCGCTTGCGCAGATGCGCAGGAATGAAGTGCAGGGATTAAAATTTAGAGAGCCGATAAAATTCCACTTTGGCTTCACTAAAAATTAGAGATATTTTTAAAACATAGCCTTTAGAGGCAGATTGGAGGCGCTAGAAAAAGGAAATTAAGCGCTAATTAAAATAGCAAAGGTCCATTTGTAGACTAAATCCTATCTTTAAAAATTGGTAATCTACTTTATTGCTTCGCCCGGGCATGAAAAAAACCTTCTTCCTCCTTTTGCTGCTAAGCAGTATGATAAACCTATCTAGCTGCAGCGAAAACAGCCCCGAAGCCCCTAGCGAAACTAAGTTTCAAAACGAGAAAACCGAGCTGATTGCCCTCGGCTCCTATCCCGATTATTATTACAATTTGGCCCAAGAACTTCTTTATGCCGATCGCCGCGAGGAAGCAGCAGAAGCCTATCGGCAATGCATCCGCAGCAGCCCTTCCCAAACTTTCGTAGAAGACGCCATGTTTAACCTTTCGGCCCTTTATTTCGAAAACAGACAAGACTCTTTGGCTTACCCTCTAATGGATAGCCTTATTGCCCGCCGCTACACTTGGTTAGCATGGTATAAACAAGTGGATGAACAGCTTTTGCAGTCTGCCACTTACCAAATGCGCTTAGCGCAGATCGACAGCCTAGCCCAGCTGAGTCAAGATCCAAAAAACTGCCGTTTCCATTATGAAGATGTGGCCCATTTTATCACCGCTTTCGAAAAGAGCCGCCAAAATTGGAGGCAGGCGCCCGCCTATTTCTACCACGATTATTTTGCCCCCGCTTCCAAGGCTTTGTACTTCTATCAGAAATATAAAATTCAATCTTCCGCCCACCTTTTCGCCTATCGGGTAGAAGACAAGCAGAAATACTTTCAATCCATTCTCCCCAATCTGCAAAAGCTCCAGGAGCAAGAAGCCCTAATTCGCAGCTATCTTCAGGAATTTGAAGAGCTCTACCCTGCCGCAATATTCCCCGACATTTACTATACCGTGGGTTGTTTTAATGCCGGCGGAACTTCCAGTCCTTTCGGTTTACTAATTGGCGCCGAAATGCACAGCAAAGCCCCCGACTCCGATCTCACTAATTTCAATAATTGGGAACAAGCGGTAGTGCGCGATTTCGCCAATCTCCCCCTTATTACCCTGCACGAATTAGTACACATTCAGCAGAACGAAAATTATGAAAACCTCCTTGGCAATGCCATTTACGAAGGGCCGCCGACTTTATCAGCGCCTTAGTTTGCGGCCACCATATTAACGAGCATGTACACACTTGGGCCAATCTGCGCGAAGCCGAAGTTTGGGCCGCTTTTAAAGAGGAAATGTACGGCGAAGACGCCCAAAACTGGATTGGCAATGCCAACGAAGCCCAAGACCAACCCGCCGACTTAGGCTATTATATCGGCTATAAAATTTGCGAAGCCTTTTACCAAAAACAAAGCAACAAAGCCGCGGCCATCCAAGCTATTTTAAAGATAGAAAACTGGCAAGTTTTTACGAGCAAAGTGGCTATGGGGTGTAGGGCGCTTGCGCAGATGCGCAGGAGTAAACAATAACACTAGAAATTAAAAATTTAGCTAGAATGGAGCATAGCGAAATGACACGTGACGATTTTATGGCATTTTTTAGGGATGATAATTGCAGCTTTTTTAAAAAGAAAGGATCCATTTTTTCAAACCGATCCTTCCTATTTACAAGCTACTTAATCACCCTGCCAAGTGTAGCCAAAATGGACTTGTTCTCTCTGAGAATTAATGTCCTTATCCGCTGAAACCTGCCCAACTCGATAAATTTTCAAGCTACTTACCGCGCCTGAAAAAGGGGATTTGCTAAGAATTGCAATTTCACGTTCTTGGCTAGACTGCAACATCAATTGGTAATGCTTACTAGGATGCACAGCCATTGCGGTAACAAATAAGGCGATGCGATCTTCTTCCACCGCATAAAACTCTTCCTCGCTTACGTAGTCGAAGAGATCATTAGTTAAGGCAAACATCGGGTATCCCTTTTCCAAGCATTTAAAACGCTTCTTACCATAGCGAGGATGACCACGAAAATTATACTCTACCATAGCGGGGCCCTTATTAATCCCATCCCAAGCGTAGGAACCTAGTCCGCTGGGCTGTGGCAAATCTGCACTCAAGGAAATGGGGAGAACCAAGGCCCAATAGGTCAGTTCCCTGAGGTATAAGTTAGGCCAGCTACTATCGGAAACCGCGATACAACGATGCCGCCAATCGAAAAAATAGACCACCGAAGCTTGCGGTTTCTTTAGTATCAGTAGGCGTCGCCGCAACGATGCTATTCGGCAGTCTAATAAAATAGTTTGCTGCGGATCAGTAAGCTCTAACACTTCACCCTCAAATTGCATCGTCTCTACTTTTAATTGCCCCGAAATTCCGTTTCTATAGACTAAGGTTACTAAACCATTTTTACTTTCCATCTAATGAGTCTCTTTATAATTTATTATCCAGCTGTCGAGACCTTTAAAGGAAAAGGGCTGGTCTTCGGGAATTACAAAAAAGCGTTTCATTTGACTGGAACAGCTAAAAGTGCCTGTACCAAGAAAATTATGATGGTACATAGCCTCTATTTTGCCGTTTAAATTGAAAGCCAAAACCACACAACGCTGATCTTGTGGAAAAACCAATTGGGTAATAAGTCCACCATGGTTGGCTTCTAAAAGGTAGGGTTTAGCAGAGTAATAGTCGGACAGTAGCAAATGGCTGCGGTTTACATAATGCCATTGAAAAGCAGCAAAGTCCAAATCGGGTTTATGCCGCACATCGCGATTGTAACTAAGGCTGAGCGTGAATGCTTGGTCTGCCCATTCTTCCTCTTCTTCAATAACCATCAAGGCCCCATTTTTCAGAAAGTAGGAAGCTTTTAAATAGGCTTCACCATATTCGGCCTTACGGTAAACACGAACGAGAAAATCGCCCCACTCTGCCATAGCGGGAGCATACCGCCAATAGGAGGAAATAATGCGCAAGGCACTTAAACGAGGGGGAAGTTTCCACTGTGGAAAACAGACAATTTGCAGATGATTTTGGCCCTGTTCATCTTTAAACAGCTTGGGACTGCAGCCATGCTGCATGTAAAGTTTCCCAACATTTTTAAGGTAGCCATCTTGCAGGCTACTAAAATCACTTTCAGTGTGCATAAACCAATTTATTTTGACGGGTTCGTCCACATCTTAATTAACCACCGCAGTCTGGTCGACTCGGTTGGTGCCCACAATAGGTGAGCTCTTGATGCTGAGGCAAAGGTAAGCGGAAATTTGAGTTTTGCAAGGAGGAGTAAAAGCTTGGGCCTCCAAGCCATTTTAAAAATCGAAAACTGGCAAGTTTTTGCGCGTAAAGTGGCTATGGGGTATAGGGCGCTTACGCAGATGCGCAGGAGTAAACAATAACACTAGAAATTAAAAATTTAGCTAGAATG
>PZPB01000044.1 GCA_003045865.1 Bacteroidota bacterium
CCAAATGATAATAATACCATTTTTGCTCTAGGACTAGCCGCACGTTATAAGATTACTAAGATGCATGCGATTACAGTAGAATATGTGCCCCAATTTAACGGTAATTCCTATCCTGTGCCAGGTGAAAATGGCGCTGCACCCAGTTCGGAGAAATTCAGCAATGCCCTTTCTATCGGAATGGATATTGAGACTGGCGGTCATGTTTTCCAACTTTTCGTAACCAATGCCCAAGGTGTAGCAGAGCCCTATGTATTTGCTCAAAACACTGGTTCTTGGTTAGAAGGCGATTTACATTTTGGTTTTAATATTTCCCGTGTCTTCACTATTAAGAAGAAGAAATAATAATGGAATAAAAAACTTTGATTGAGAGACAAATACTAATTTTGCCTCTCATTTTTTTTTGAATAACATGATCGAAAAGAGTTTTGATTTGGTGGTAATTGGCGGCGGTATCGTTGGATTAGCGACAGCCTACAAATACCAAAAGCTTTTCCCCGAGCGCCGTGTAGCCATTTTAGAAAAAGAAGGTAAACTAGGTGCGCATCAAACGGGCCGAAACTCTGGCGTTATTCACTCGGGTATTTATTATAAACCCGGCAGTTTTAAAGCGCGCAATTGTGTTAGTGGACGCAAGCAACTTGTGGCTTTCGCCCAAGAACATAATATAGAGCATGATATCTGTGGAAAGATAATTGTGGCCACCCAAGAATCGGAATTGCCGATTTTAGAAGCCATCTACCAAAAGGGACTGGCCAATGAAATCGAAGGCATGGAGATTATCGGTGCCGAAGAAATAAATGCCATTGAACCCAATGTGGTGGGCATCAAAGCGATTAAAGTGCCCGTTACGGGTATTATCGACTATGTCGCTTTTTGCCAAAAGTTGGTTGACCTTATTCAAGAAATAAATCCCCACAGCGAACTGATGCTCAATACAGCTTTTATTAATAGCTTCGAGCACGAGGATCTGTCTGGCATACAAAGTTCTAAAGGTACCATTTACTGCCGCAAAAAGATCTTCTGTGCTGGTTTACAAAGTGATCGCTTGGCCAAGCAAGATGGCGCCAATCCTGAAGTGCGCATTGTTGGTTTTAGAGGCGATTATTACGAACTTACTCCTCAAGCTAAGGATAAAATAAAACATTTAGTCTATCCCGTTCCCGATCCTGATTTCCCCTTTTTAGGCGTGCACTTTACCCGCATGACTGATGGCAGCGTAGAATGTGGACCCAATGCGGTTTTCTCCTTTAAAAGAGAAGGCTATTCCCCTACTTCATTTTCATGGAAGGACACTTACGATGCCCTTTCCTACCCTGGAACTTGGAAATTATTCATGCGTCACACTTCCCAAGGAATGGCGGAAATGCAAAGGGCTTTTTCCAAGAAACTCTTCTTAAAAGCTCTGCAGAAAATGGTTCCCAGCTTAACGATGGAAGATATCCGTCCCGTTAGAGCGGGCGTTCGAGCCCAAGCAATTGAGCGCAATGGAAATCTAGTCGATGACTTTAAAATTGTGCATCACAAGAATTCGGTGCACGTTTTAAATGCCCCTTCCCCCGCCGCCACCGCTAGTCTCGCTATTGCAGATGAGATTTTAAGTTTGGCTGGGTTTATTGATTAAATGAGATTTGGAGACCGAGATCAAGACCCAAGGCATAAAAACTCAAGACTAAATGCAGCTGCACGGTTGCTTGCTTTTCAATTAAACGAATGTGGCTTGTTAAAGCTTTTAACCGGTGCACTACACTATAAATTTCTATCTAAGAGCCGATGCCTTTCCTGAGCAATAAGATGCAATAAACTACACTATCAACTGATTTTTAATAAAAATCCCTTACTTTTGATCTAAATAGAGTATTATGTTGCACTTTCCTAATTTAATTGAAACTATAAAAATCCGTAGGCAGTCGCTGAAAGTCAACCAAGAGTTGCTTTCCGAGTTGTCAGGCATTAGTTTAAGAACTTTAAAGCAGTTCGAGAGTGGAAAAGGGAACCCAACCTTAAAAACCATAGAAAAATTGGCAGGTGCCTTAGGCTTAGAATTGACCTTAAAGGTAAAGTCACTAAGCTCAGATAAATGAGACAAGCGAAGGTTCTTTTTAAGGATGAAGAAGCAGGGCTTATTATTCAACTAGATAATGGATCTTTTGTCTTTCATTACAATGATTTATGGTTCAATTCCACAGCTAAACCTGCCATTAGTCTGAACCTCCCGAAAAACAGACAGGAACATCGATGCGATTACTTATTCCCTTTTTTTTACAATATGTTACCCGAGGGGACAAATAAGCAATTGGTGTGTCAAGCTCTGCGAATTGATACAAAGGATTACTTCGGCTTATTAGTGAATACCGCCGCTTATGATACCATTGGTGCGGTGAAAATTATCAAGGTATAAATTATGAAGCTGAAGGATATACATTGCTGCCCTAGCACCTTAAAAGAGGGACATCATTCCTACTCCACCAATGCTTTGAAACGTGTTTTTATGGGTAGAAAGGTTAGTCATGTTTTACCCTATGAGTCTCCCGCAGCAAACGATGTGGCGGATATACTTTTTGAGGAAAATAGAATGAGGATATCCATCTCGGGGGTACAAGAGAAGTTTTCCGTTTTACTGGAAAAAAACAAACTTCGTCTCACTAAATATGGTGAGCAAGGTGATTATATTTTAAAACCCATCCCCAATATGGGTAAGAATTCTGATATGATGCCGGCCAATGAGCATTTAACCATGCAAATTGCGCGACAAGTATTTAATATTGAAACAGCCGAGAACGCGCTCATTTTTTTTAGCAATGGTGATCCAGCCTATATAACTAAGCGTTTTGATGTTGATGCTGAGGGTAATAAACGAGCCCAAGAAGATTTTGCTTCTATAGCGCAAAGAACTCCGCAAACTCACGGCGAAAACTATAAGTACCTGGGTAATTACTATGAGCTATTAGAACTATTGAAGAAATATGTACCCGCCTATAATGTGGAAGCGCCAAAGCTTTTTAAGCTGATCTTGTTCAATTATTTGTTTTCGAATGGCGATGCCCATTTTAAGAATTTCTCCCTAGTCCAAACAGAGTTTGGAGATTATAAATTGAGCCCCGCTTATGACTTGTTGAATAGTCGCATGCACATTCCAGACAATGACTTTGCCTTAGAAGAAGGCTTGTTGCCGGCGACTTACGCAAAAGGTAATGTCCACGAGCAATTTTATGCTTTGGGCGAATTGGCGGGAATAAATGCAAAATCTATTAATAGCATTTTCTCACTTTTAACATCCAAAAAGGCTGAAGTGCTTAGCTTAATTAGTCGCTCTTTTTTATCGGAAAGCTTAAAAAGAAATTATGAGCAATCTTACTTGACCCGGTTAAATAAATTCACAAGACAGTAGACCTAATAAATCAATACCTTAATTTGCTTTTCTTCGCTAGCATCTTCTAAATGAGCGATTAAAATTCCCTTAGGCAGAAAATCGAGTTTAAGCTTTTGCTCGCCTTTTTCAATCTGGCGACTGTCAATCAGCGCCCCTTGCAAATTGTAAAAACTAAGAGTAGCTTGCTTTTCAGCTGAGCTGATATCTAAGTAGTCTGCTAGTTGCTGAAGCTTTAAATTAGATGGTACTTCAATTTCTTGCTCACCAATCCAGGGAGCACCCTCGCCCGCTTTAATTCCATCGCCATAAGCCTCATTCCAAGCCATATCTTTAATGGTCATCGACTTATTGTCTGCGGCCACATCTACGCGAATCCAAGCATAAAAGGTACGAATGGTATCATCGCGATCGGCACGGAAACGCAAACCAATCAGGCCATTAATCGCTCCCTTAAATTTATCGTTGGGATACGAAACACCATCTACCGTTAAGGCAAGTTGCCCTAAAGCGCCAGGACCGCCGGCGCCTTTAAAAACTTGACTCGGACCTATATCGTCGCCAGGGTTTAGGTTAAAAGGATAGGCATAATTCGCATAATCCAATCCTAAAACCGAATTACCCGCATTACTAACCGCCTGAATAAAGCTACCGCTAATATTGAAAGATCCCGAATCAACGTATTGAATGAAACGATAATCCACCACCCCTAAGGTATCTTCATCAATGTTTAAATCGAAAAAGGCATTATTGGTATTTAAGGTGGTGTCAGGTAAATCCACATATTTTATCTGGCCCTGAACACTATTTAAGGCTAGTACGCCTCCAGCTACCGAAAGGTAACGTAGGGCTTCTGAGTGATTCGTTTCTTTTTTCATAATACTTAAAGCGACAAAAGTCGCAAATCTTTTCGGGCTTAACCAATTTTACTGCGATATAGCTTACTATCAATTTCAGCAGTGGCTTTTTGCCAATTATAATCTCCTTTTAAATAGCGCGCCAACTGCGTCATCACCGCCTCAGGCTTCACCAAAAATTCTTGATATGCGAATTTCTCTGCCTTCATATTCACCTGAGCATCAATCCACTGAAAAACCCTCTTCTGCTCCTCCTCCATTTGCATAGCCAATTGATAAGGAAAATTTTGCAAGCTTTTATTGCCCTTCATTTTTTCTTGCGAAATTATAATCTCTATGATCGGACGGTCCATCCAAAGGATGCGATAGGTGTTTTCGGGCGGTAAATAGCGTAATAAAGGGGCAACTACTTTTACCACCTGCCCTTCTTTGGCGCTAAATTTTTCGGGCGCTTCCGCTAGATGCTTAATTCCTTCGTATTCATAATAACCTTTAGGATTGGACTCATCCGCTATTCGTTGTCCATCTTGCACTATTGAAAAACCGGCTTTTCCTAAAATGGCCATCATCATACTTGTGCCGCTTCTAGGGAAACCGCTTACAATAATAATTTCTTTGGGAGC
Source organism: Bacteroidota bacterium (assembly GCA_003045865.1). Taxonomy (GTDB): domain Bacteria; phylum Bacteroidota; class Bacteroidia; order Flavobacteriales; family Schleiferiaceae; genus Croceimicrobium. The sequence goes on from PZPB01000044.1 coordinate 4,848, forward strand.
TGTATATTTTTCATTGCTAGGCTGTAATTCTGCTAATAGCAGGCGCGCTTTGCTATGCTTTGGTGCTTGTTTCAAAGCAATATTTGTGGCTTGTAATGCCGCCTCTAGTTCACCTTCTTGCTTAAAGCAGATGCCCAACAAATAGTGGGCTTGGGGCTGAAAGAAGCGCAAGGAAATACTTTCTTGCAAAAGCTTAATGGCCTCTTCGTAAAGCACTTGCTCCACCTTTACCCCGGCCAATCCCGTTAAGGCGCTGCTGTATTTAGGATTGAGTTTTAGGCAACGTTCATAGTATTCTGCTGCCATACTAAGCTCTCCCAAAAGAAAGGCCGTGCGACCGATTTCAAAATAAACCTGCGCACTAACCAAGCCTGCTTGCTCAACAGCCTGTAGCTGTTTCTGCGCCAAGGCAAAATCGCCTTTTAGCATCGCCGCGGAAGCCTTAAAATACAAGGCTAAAGGCGAAGTAGCAAAGGAATTAGGCCAAGTAGCTAAGTAGTTTTCGAAGGCGCTTAAATCCTTTAATTCTAAACATAATTTGGCGCCCAAATTTAAATAACGGAAGTCCTGCTTCGCCAGAAAACTCTCTTTAAAGCCTTCCCACGCGGCTTGAAATTCACCCGCATCGTATAAACTCAAAAGGCAATTATATACCCACTCCTCCTTAATTAACTGCGCCTGATTAGCACCACTTAAATCGATATAACCTAAATCGTCGAGCTGCTGTAAAATAGCTTGTTGGTTGCCCTCTTCCACGGCCATAAAACTAGGACCAGGACCACTCAATTCCCAACTAGGAATGAAACTAGGCTTCTGCTCCTGCTTAAATAAATCCAGTAATGCGCGACCGGGCATATCTTCCGCCAAGGGTAAATTATACAGCTGGAGAATGGTGGGCGCAATATCTAAAAGACTAGCGCCATAAAGGGGAGTGTCTTGTTTAAACTGGGGACCAGCGGCGGCGAAAAAACCATAGGGACGGTGCTCTAAAGCGGGCGAAGCAGGAAGATCGGGGAGGTTAATTGTGCGATTTGTAGAAACTTCAAAACCATGATCGGACAAAATAATTATGTGGGTATCGCGCCCCACCAATTCCATCAAACGCCCGAGCATCATATCGTGCCAACGATAAGCGGCAGGAATTATCTCGGAATATTTAGCAAAGTCTTCATCGCTAATCCCTTCTAATTGCGGCGCTAAATATTGCGAGGCCAAGTGTCCAAAATGATCGAGGGCCTCTAAATAAACCGCCGAAAAATCCCAGTCATCGTTTTCTAATGCCTTAGTAATTACATTATGCACTGAAGCCGAACGCGCTAAAACCTGAGCCACATTGGCTACCATGGGGTCAGTTTGCAAATCTTCCCAACTATGATTAGGAAAAAATGGCTGTAAATGGGCTTGCGTCAATTCTTGGGGAGCAATGCGCAAAGCGGCAATCTCCTCTCGCAAAACAGGCGGAAAAACGGAAGCCGGAGCTAAACTCCAATTTGTCAATTCTTGCGGAAATTCACAAAATTGATTAGAGACTTTGAGTTTACCACTTTGTTCTACTGGATGACTGGGCCACCAATTAATAATTTGGGTTTTTAAGCCCGCTTCCTCCAACACATTCCAAAAGGCTTTTTTTCGACGCGTACTGCCCTGCACAGGAATAACTTTCTGCCCTTGCCATTCCACAAAACCAAGAATTCCGTGTTCATGCGGACGTTTACCCGTAGCAATACTGGTCCAAAGTAAAGGACTAAGAACAGGCTGTAAAGTAGCAATATTGGCCCCGACTCCACTTTTTAAAAGCAAATCTAAGTTGGGCATAAAACCCAAAGCACGGTAGCGATCTACCAGCTCCCACTCGGCTGCATCCCAGCCAATTAGCAAACATTTTGTGTTATTCATTCGGCACTGCATTCGCTTTCGCTAGACGCCAAGCGGCCAAACCTTTTGCTCCTAAAGCTAGTAATGCCAAGGAGCCTTCTGGAGGAATAGCTTGCTGAATATTATTTTGCGCAGAAACTTTCTCTTCCGAGCCACTCATATATTGTAATTTAGTGCCATGCAAAAAGCCATGTTTTTCGAATATCTAAAAATAGCGCTGCAATCTATAAAAACTCAGCTGCTGCGCACCATTTTAACCAGCCTAATTATTGCTATTGGCATTACGGCATTGGTGGGCATCTTAACGGCGATTGATGTGATAAAATTATCACTCACTGGGCAATTTGCACTTTTAGGCGCTAATACTTTTACCATTCAAAATCGCAGCCCCAATATTCGCATTGGTCGTGGCGGCGAAAAACCGAAATATTATCCCAACATCAGCTATTACGAGGCGCTCAATTTTAAGGATAAAATGCCCACGGACAAAGCGAAAACCAGCGTGTCTTTTATGGCAACTGGCGTAGCCGAAGTAAAATACGAGAACAATGCTACCAATCCCAATATTGCGGTAATGGCGGTGGATGAAAACTACCTCCTAACCGGTGGCTACGAATTGGAGAATGGCCGAAACTTTACTAAAAATGATATTGACGAATCGGATGCCACCGTGCTTATCGGACAAGAAATTGTGCGTAATCTCTTTCCTAAAGAAAACCCAGTTGGTAAGGTCATTCAGTTTGCTGGCACCCGCTTTCGTGTAATTGGAACCCTAGCCGAAAAAGGTAATTCCTTTGGTTTTGGTGGCGATAAATCAGTACTTATTCCTATTTCCAAAGCACGTTCGCTTTATGCTACGCAAGGCAGAAGTTTTGCCGTTAACGTAATGGCCAACGAAAGCCTAAACTTAGAAGAAGTGGTTTCAGAGGCCACCGCTACCATGCGTGCGGTGCGCAAACTCAAGCCGAAATTGGAAGATAATTTTGCTATTATTCGCAGCGACAACCTCAGCGAAAGCCTTATTGGAAACCTTAAATACGTTAGCCTTGCTGCTATCGTAATTGCATCGGTTACCTTATTAGGTGCCGCAATCGCCTTAATGAATATCATGCTTGTTTCGGTTACCGAGCGAACGCGCGAAATTGGTATTCGTAAAGCCGTCGGCGCCCAAAGTAGAGCCATCCTTAGTCAGTTTTTAACCGAGGCCATAGTTATTTGCTTAATTGGTGGTTTGGGTGGAATTATTTTCGGAATAGCAATTGGAAATGCGGTTTCGGCCGGTATTGGCGGTAGCTTTATTATACCTTGGACCTGGATGCTTTTATCGGCCGTATTATGTTTGGCAGTTGGACTAATATCGGGTTTCTACCCTGCTTTAAAAGCCAGCCGCTTAGATCCTATCGAAAGTTTACGCTACGAGTAAATTGCTAAATCGAATCTCGATTGCTGGTAAAAAGTCTTGACTTTCGTCAAGGTCTGAGGCTATTCCATACGCTTACATTTGCCGCATCAAATAAAGTAAAGCCATGTCAGTTAACAGCAGTTTTGTTCTCGCTCATCTTAAATATTCCAAAATCGTTGGCCTTAGTATTATTGCAATGGCCGTACTTGCTATGGTAGCTATGCTTAGCTTTTTTGAAGTCGCCCTTTCGCTAGATGCGCAAGAATTAAGCTCCTACTTTCTGACGCACCGCAGCGATTATCACCTCGCCTTAAGCGCTTGGGTCGGCATCTTTATTTGCGATTTATTGGCATCCTGGGGATTCCTAAAAATTTACCGTGGTTTAAACTCTAACTTAGGCCTAATCACCGCCCGACTGCGTTTTGTGTACTCTGCTATCTTGTTTTTTGCCATGGTCCCTCTTTTCGGGGCGCTTTCGCTAGATGCGCAAGAAATAGAAAGTGGATTAATATACCAATTCCTGCATCAATTTGAGAGACTTTGGTCTATAGGACTTATCGTTTTTGGACTGCATTTAGGCGGCCTTGCTTGGCTTAGTCCGCACAGTGCAAAATTTTACACCTTTCTTAAAATTATGCTTTTCTTAGGCGCAATCGGTTATTTATTAATTCACGGCTTAAGTCATAACTTTAGCTATTTCGCTAATTGGGAACCGCAATTGACCAATCTTTTTATGGCCCCGATGATTTTAGGAGAAGTAGGTCTGGCCTTTGTTCTTTGGTTAAAACCTAAAGCATATTTAACGGCATTAGAGCGTATAAACCCAATTGGCTAAGCTTCTCTTAAACCTGAGTTGGACGTAAAATTATAGCCTCAGATTTTCAAGAAAAGGAAAAGGCTAGTCTAGATCGTGCAGCTGTTGCGGGCTTCAGCAAATGAGCCAAATGCAGGATTTTCGCTTTTCTTGGAGAAAACTCATCAGCCTCTTCTAAAAAGCAGTTTTTAGCGTTCGTCATTGAAGCCTAAAAACCTACTAATGATGATTTCGGTAAGATTAACAGGCGGTCTTTTCATTCTGGTTTAATTATCCATCCCTTTAATTGAAAACCAAGGAACATTTTAGCTTTGGTCTTGAGTCTTTTAGTCTTAGGTCTCGCTACCTGTCATCAAATCTTCTTGGTTTACCTGCGGAAAACCCTTCTCTCAGGTTGACATCCGTTTACGGATCCGCGAAAGCGACTCGGCCGTCATGCCTAAATAACTGGCGATTTGATGCAAAGGAACGCGTTGAATTAAACCGGGACGGTTCTTTAAAAAGAGACGGTAACGTTCGATAGGTACCGCTCCCACAAAATTGCTGAAATCCTTTTTCTGGGCATTGCGATCCAATTCCATCATTCTAAAACTGATCTCCGCCAAAATGGGAAACTTCTCAAAATTGGCGGCATCTATTTCCTTCGTTCCTACAATCAGCAAACTGTCTTCCAGGCATTCGAGATAACTCTCAGCCGGACTTTCGCTGACAAAATACTCGGATGAAACCGTGCCTTTTTGCTCATCATAAAAAGCCAAGGTGCGATCTTTCCCATCTTCCCAGCGGTATTCCCGCAAAAGACCCTGCACTACCTGATAACATTCTTGCGGCACTTCCCCCGGCTTTTGCAAAAGGCTGCCTTTTTTAAATTCACGATGCGGAATATGCTCGGCCAAAATTTCAATCTGCGCCTCATCTAAGTCGGGAAATTGCTCTAAGAATTTACGGAAATGAGGATTTATCATTGACTTTATCTCGCTAAAAAGAAACAGCAATATAGAATTTCTTAGCCTCATGCCTAAGCTCCCTTTCAAAACATTAAGCGCCTGAATGGGTTAAACAACATGTCCGTTATGATAATGATAGTCTATCAACCAATATATTTATGAAATTACTCAGCACAATACTCTTCCTAAGCATGATAAGCAGCCCCGCCCTTATTTTCGATTTCAATAAAAATAGCAATACCCAAAACTGGCGCATTGTTAATGACGGCGTTATGGGTGGACTTTCCGCGGGAAATTTTGCCCTAAATGAAGAAGGACACGGACGTTTTTGGGGTGAGATTTCCCTTGAAAATAATGGTGGTTTTTCCTCCTTACGCTACGATTTCAATGAACAGAGCACGGAAGGCTTTAGCAAACTAAAACTACGCGTAAAGGGCGATGGTAAAAATTACCAAGTGCGCATCAAACATAACAGTCGCGATTATTATTCCTATATCTACACCTTTTCTACCAAAGGTGAATGGGAAACCATAGAAGTCGATTTGAAAGACATGCGTCCTTCTTTTCGCGGACGTTTTTTAGATATGGACAATTTCGATAAAGACAGTATGGAAGAACTCACCTTTTTAATCGCCAATAAAAAAGAGGAGCGTTTTGAGCTCCTCATTGATAAAATAGAATTGGAATAAGGTTTTTTTTTTAGACCGCTGGCGCTGTGAGATTTGAGACCGCTTCGCTTTGAGATTTTAGATTGATTACAGCAATAAATAGTTGTAATCGTTTTTATAATTAAAAATCGTAGAACCCGGTGCCTGAGGCTCTCGAAGGCGGAGGGAGTAATTTAATGCTAATTCCATCGAAAAGGAAGTTGATGGCGGAGAGGAAAATTATTAGGAATGCAATTGTACCTGAATGCAATTAAATGAGCTGCGGCAGCTGCGAATTCTCGGTACACGACACCAAATTTCTAAACTTTTTACCCCAAACCGGACCTCAAATCTAAAGCCCATAAAATAAAAGGCCTGTAGGACCGACATCTCGATAGTAAAAAACCACCTATACCCCCCGAGCGCTGTAGGTGCGACATCTCGATTCATACCATTCTTTTGTCTGATTTTTGGTTATTAACGGGTATTGGCATTTATAATCCTGGTAGATCCGCGACCATCCGCTAAATCTGCGTTCATCCGCGTTTTTATGAGACCGCTGCCGCTTTGAGATTAGAGATTTACTTCTTTTATTGAACTTAGCATCTAGTATTCTAATTTTAATCATACTATAAATTCCGAAGGGATCAAACCAAAATAGAAAAACCGCACGGGTGCTGGCCACCAACCCTGAAAGGGTAGAACTTTTTCAGGACGAGTCTTATATCGAGATGTCACACCAACGGCGCTTGTATTCTTTTTGCTTATGGGTTTCTATCGAGATGTCGTCCCGCTGGGACTTTTGTTGTTTGGGAAAATAAATCTTGAGATGGATTCTAATCATACAAATTGCTATGAATCCCGAAGGGATGAAACTATAATAGAGAAACAATAGGCTCCTAAACTTCGAACCCTGAAAGGGTGGAACTTTTCTTAAGTGAGCTAAAAGACCGCGCTGCTTTGAGATTAGAGAATGGTTTGTGCAATAAATGGAGGCAATCGATTTTGTAATTCAATAGTACCTGAATGCAATTAAATGAGCTGTGGCAGCTGCGGATTCTCGGTACAGGTATCTAAATTCCTAAACCCCACTGCCTAGAAATTTAACAAATTAGCCTCTCAAAAAATCTTCTTGCGCCAAAATAGCGCCCTAAAAACAGAAAATGCCGCCTTAATGAAGAGCTAGACTCTACTTTAGCATCGTAGGCATTCGCTAGTTTCTCAAATGAAACCGTTTGTAATTTGCAAACTGCAATGATAAACATTGATATTAACTTGACTCTCGTTAAAATGATTTTGCCACCAAAATGCGCGTTTAAAACTGTGATTAATTCAGTACTTTTTGCACAAGCATTGGTTTTCGTCATTAGGAAAATGTGTGAGAATATTCTTGCAACATACTGAAAGTCAATAATTTATAATACCTTCAACACTTAACTTATTGTTAATCAATGGATTATATATTATTGTCATCTACTAAAAGTATAGGCATAGATTTCTCCCGACTGTAGCGAAACATAAAGTCTCCCATCAGGACCAAAATCTAAAGACGTGGGATTAGTTATGGAAACGCCATTAAGACCGGTGGCGCTAAAGTTAAATTGCGCTTGTAATGGACTGAAAATAAAGCCCAAAACCACTAATGCGAGAATAGTAAATCTTTTCATCTGTTTGGTATGTCTCGCTAAAGTGCTTTAATAGCAGACGAGTAACCCATAATTTTCGATGAAGGGAAGATGATTTTAGGTTTAAGGAAAATAAGACCTTAATATTAGCGTAATCAGAAGGCTAGGGTTTAAACGCGATAAAAGCTTACTCTCTCGTTTAAAACCCCTACCTGTTCTTCTGCCAGGGCTAACATTTTAAGATTGGCTACACTAAAGATAAGGGCAAAGCAGAAAAACATGGAGGTGAATATCATTCCACCTTCACTAAGCATTGGTGCAGGTGAAAAATTAAAAGTCACGTCAGCAGCAAATTGCGATTGCCCAGGCAGGATTAGGAGATAGTATAAAAACCACCAATAATAACGTGAACTAGCGAGTAGCATCGACTTCTCTCCAGACATTCTTTTAGAAAGACTTTTCGTTTTAACAAACATGTAAATAAATGTGGCTGAAGCACTGGCGTAGATGATCGCCCAAATGAAAGAACTTAAAACAGGAACTGCCTTTAAGCTAAAGTAGCAAAGTACCATAAAAAGTACCGTGGCGAAAATTTGCGGTGGCTTTAACCAATGCTTGAACTCCTCTTTGGTATGCCTCCAGTACTTTTTCGTAACCAGTTTAGAATGCTCGTCTACCAAAGTGCTAAGGCCAAAAATTCCAAAACTCTTATACACTTTGTGGAAAGCATCTCTGAAGCTAAGTTCAGGCTTTTCTTCCCAAATTGCTTCTACTCGGCTAGCAAGGTGGTCCACCAATTCCATGCGTAAGTCTACAAACTCAATATCCTTCTTCTTACAGAATTTGAAAATATATTCTAATTCTTCGGGGCTAATTTTTCTCGCTTCTTGCATTTCCATTAAGAACTTAATAAACCATTTAAAGCGGTAATGTAAGCTTTCGCAGATAGCGCCATCTCCTCCACTCGATCCTTTGCCTCGGGCTTAGCGGCTAGGCGGTAATACTTGCGGGGACGGGTACCGCTATCTTTAAACTCACTTACTAATAAACCCTCATTTTCTAGCTTGTGCAAAACCGGATAAAGGGCACCTTCATTGAGCTTAATAATACCCTCGGTCTTTTCTTCCACCAAGCGCGTTAGGGCGTAACCATAACTTTCCCCTTCTTGAGCAATCAAGTGGAGAATAATGTCTTCTAAAAAACCTTTAATATAGGATTTCTTCATACCTCAGAATCTGAGGTAAAAGTATAAAAATTTTAATCCCTGTGAAATCAGGAGATTATAGATTAATTTAGAAGCATCGAAAGACCAATCCCATGAAAAAATTGACTCTCTTATTTATTGGCTTTAGCTTAGCCATTGCTATGGGTTTTAGCCTTAAAAGTGTTTCCGCTTCCGCAGATGCCCCAACTAATAATTTTAAAAATGAATCTATGAAATTAGGTGCCTTTTCGGTAAGCCTCAGTGTTAAAGATCTAAAAGTTTCCAAAGCTTTTTATGAAAAGCTCGGCTTTAGCGTTCTCGGCGGAGACCTCAGCAAAAACTACCTCATCATGAAAAATGAAAATTCCCTAATCGGTCTTTTCCAAGGCATGTTTGAAGGAAATATTCTCACCTTCAATCCGGGTTGGGATGAGAATGGTAAAAACATTGAAAGCTTCGACGACATTCGTGCCATCCAAAAGTCTTTAAGTGCTGATGGGATTACCAGTAGCCCCGAAATTGATGCTAGTAGTAGCGGCCCTGCTAGCCTTACTTTAACAGACCCTGATGGTAATATGATTTTAATCGATCAGCATCGCTAAAAGCGGAGGCTAGCGCTAAATAACGTGAATTCGACCTAAATCTGAATAAAATGCATTGCTCACAATTATGGAAAAAGTACTAATTTTTGGGGGAACAGGTTTCATTGGTTTAAGCTTAGCCGACCATCTGAAAGCCAAGGGTCTCGAACCCATATTAATTGCGCGCACTAAACCTAATAAGACGATTAAACACGCCTTTAAGCAATGGGATGCCGTTAATCTTGGAGACTGGACTGCCGAACTAGAAGGTGCTAAAGCGATTGTTAACTTAAGTGGCAAATCCGTCGACTGTATAAAAACACCGGCCAATTGCGATTTAATTCTACGCTCTAGAGTTGATTCTACCAAAGCCATTGGTGCCGCTTTGAAAAAGATCCAGCTGCCACCTAAAGTTTGGGTGCAAATGTCCACCGCCCACATTTATGGCGACCCACCGCAGCAACTTTGTACCGAAACTTCTAGCACCGGCTATGGTCTCGCCCCTTTCGTGGGCAAGGCTTGGGAAAATGCTTTCGCAGATTCGCTGCCAAACGACATGAGAGGAGTAAGGCTTCGAACCAGCTTTGTTATTGGCAAAAACGGCGGCGCCTTAGAAAGCTTACTGAGAATTGTAAAATTAGGATTAGGTGGCACGGTAGGTCAGGGAAAGCAAGGTATGAGCTGGATTCACGAATACGATATGAATGAGCTAATTTATCAGAGTATCATCGATGAAAAATACCAAGACTTCTACATTGCAACCGCTCCCCAACCCGTTTCTAATCAAGTATTCATGAGGACGCTGCGTCAAAAGGCCAGAATTCCTTTGGGCCTACCCAGCCCTGAGTTTTTGGTAAAACTGGGGGCACGCTTTATCTTTAAAACCGATCCCGATCTCGCCCTTTACGGGAGATATTTAAAATCCACCCGCTTGGAAGACCAAGGCTTTCAATTTAAATTTCCAGACTTAGCGCAAGCCTTAAATGATTTATTAAAAAATTAGATGCCTCGCATTAGTAACAAAAAAACCCAGCCATGAAAATCCTCCATACCGCCGATTGGCATATTGGAAAAAAGCTTCATAAACACGACTTGCACCAAGACTTCCAACTTTTCATCCAATGGTTGGTAGAGCTAGTGCGCACCAAAGAAATTGATGTAGTATTAGTTTCAGGTGATATTTTCGACTTGGCCAATCCTTCCAATGAAGCGCGACGAGCATACTACCAAGCTTTATTGAAGCTCAATCAATTGAGTTGCAAAGTGATTTTAACAGGGGGAAATCACGATTCGCCCTCGGTATTGAATGCCCCCAAAGAAATTTTGGCAGCGATGGATATTCATGTGGTCGGCCATCTACCCGCGAGTATCGACGACTGCCTTATTCCTTTAGCCAACAAGGCAGGGGAAATCGAAGCTGTTGTGGCCGCCCTACCCTATTTACGCGATCCTGATTTACGCGAAGCCAGTGAAAATTTCGGCTATGAAAGCCGCGTAGAAGCGGTGCGGGAAGGTATTGCCCGAGTATTTGCGAAAACCGCAGAACGTTGTGCCGTCCTTTATCCGCAAATTCCCGCAATTGCTATGGGACACCTTTTTGCCGCCGGCGCTAGTACCACCGAAAGTGAACGCGAAATTCAGGTAGGTAATGAAGCCAGTTTTGACGCTAGTAATTTTGGCAATTACTTCCGCTATATCGCCTTAGGTCATATTCACCGACCACAAATTGTTAAAGCGCAGGTGCCTGCTTTTTACAGCGGCTCTCCCCTTCCCCTCTCCTTTAGTGAAAGGAAAGACCAAAAACGCTTGCTTATTTTTGATACCCATAATTTTGAAGCCGAGAGTATTGAGATTCCCCTTTTCCGCGCTTTAAAACGCATCAGCGGAAGCTTAGAAGAATTGCGCAATAAACTAGAGGCGCTGCATGCTAATAGCCCACTCACTTGTTTGGTGGAATTGGAATTGGTGGAAGACGAATTCAATCCCGCCCGCATTCTCGACTTAGACCAACTCGTGCAGAATTTCCAAGCAGAAGGAATTGAAATTGTTAAACACCGAGCCAGTTTTAAAAACCAGCTGCGCGGAAGTGCCCAGCTCTACGACGGTACCCAGCAATTACAAGATTTAAAACCGCGCGAGGTTTTTGAAAAGCGCTTGGAGCATGAAGACTATGATGGCGAAACCCAAGCCCTTTTACAAGAAGCCTTTGATGAAATTTTAGAAGAAATTCAAAATGCCGACTAAGGATGAAGATTAGAAAGATTAGCCTGGAAAATATAAATTCTTTGCGCGGAAAATGGGACCTCGATTTTACCGATGGCCCTTTATCTGCGAGCCGACTTTTTGCTATTACAGGTCCCACGGGCAGTGGAAAAAGTACCATTCTTGACGTGATCACTTTAGCGCTTTTCAATCGCGTACCGCGGCTGGGAAAAGTAAGCAAGAATTTCGTGGCCCAAAGTGGCGCCCTACTGAGCCGCAATACCGATAGAGCCTTTGCCAGCGTAGAATACGAATGCAGTAATGGCATTTTCCGCTCTTCTTGGGAAATTTCCTTAAACCGCAACGGAAAGCTGCGCGATTACGAAATGGAAATTTCCGATTTAAGCAGCCATCAAATTCTCGATCTTAAAAAGAGCCTCGTACCCGATAAAAATGAAGAGCTAATTGGTTTGAACTACGATCAGTTTGTGAAATCTATTATGCTGGCGCAGGGCGATTTTGCTGAGTTCTTGAAAGTAGATAAAAGCAAGCGCGGCGAACTTTTAGAAAAAATTACCGGCACTGGCATCTATCGTGAATTGGGGAAAAAAGCTTTCGAAAAGAAGAATCAATTTGCCAAAGTTCTAGAGGATTTAAGAAAGGAAACGGCTATTCATAGCGAAGCCTTACTAAGTAATGAGCAGCATCTTGAGCAAACTAATCGTGCTTCGGAACTCGAAAAAGTGGTCTTGGAAAAAGAACAAATCCTTAAACATTTAGAGGAGCAGATAAACTTACATTCGGAGCTGGAAAAAGTCCAAAAATCCCATCTGCATAAGCAAGAGGAACTAAATACAGATACCCAAAAACTTGAGGCTTTTAAAGAACGAGAGGCTGCTAAAATCGAGCGGCACGAGGCTACTTTCGCTTTCGCAGATGCCCTGGAAGAATGGAAACGAAATGGCCTAGAAATCCATAAAGACAGCCATGATTTGGAAGCCATTAAAAGCCTAATTGGCCATCTGGCGCAAGACCAAAAAAATGTACTAACCACAGTTGAAGAGCTGCTAAAACGCAAAGTGGCAAACGATGAAGTACGACCTGTTTTGGATCGATTTCAGCAGCAGGTGGAAAAGTTGGAGCGACAAATTGAAGAGAAGCAGCAAGATTATAGGGCCAAGCGGAATGAGTTAATAGCTCGCGGCGAAAATTGGGGATTTAGCCCGAGAAAAGATGAGCCTTCTACTGACTTAACTGACTTACAGAACTTAGCTGAGGAAAGCGAAAAGGAAATCCTAAAGCTAAGCAAAGAATTGACGGGAATCGATTTGGAAAAGCACGAGGAAGAGCTGCAAGATTTGGAAACGAAAGCGAATGCCTTGCGCCAAGGGAAGCAATGGACCGAGCAGAAATTTAAGATTGTTCAAGGTCTAGAAAAGGAGCAGAACATTTTGCAGGAAAAAACTAGCCAAGCGGAGGCCTTACCACCGCGCATTGCTGCTCTGCAAAAGGACGAAGAAACTGGCAGCTTGCAGGTAAAACTCTTTCGGTCGGAGCTAGAAAACCAAAAATTACGTGCCAGCTTAGAAGATCACCGCGCACAACTAATAGAAGGCGAGCCTTGTAAACTTTGTGGTTCTATCGATCATCCTTGGGCCAGTGGAGAAGTACCCACAAATGATGGTTTAGCAGCAGATTTACAAGCTGCAGAAAAGCATTTAGAAGGGCTGAGTAAGGAACTCATCCAAGCGGAAGCAGAGCGGCAAAACTTAGAGAAAGAAATTGCGGAAATTGGCACGAGAATAAAGACTGGACAGGAAGAAATCGCCCAGCTAGATCAAAAACTAAAAGAAGACTGTGCCGAATGGCTGCCGCTTGAGCCGCTTGATTGGTCGGCCTTAATTGATCGTAACCTAGCGCAAAGAGGCGCTCTAAAAAAGTACGCGAGCTTAAAGCTAAAACTAAAAGGCATTAAAACTTGCCTACCTCTACTCCAAGCGATGCAGCTTATTTTAGAGGCGGGAAAAAATCTTGCCGCGGAGAAAAGGTCGCTTTTTAACGGAGAAAATATTGGCAAAAGTTGTGGCGACTTACGCGATGCTTGGCAAAAGATTCATCATGAACTGGACAAGCAAGAGGGCAGACAAACTAGCCTTTCTGCCGAATTAAAAACGCTGACTAAAACTCAAAGCAATTTGAAAATTAGGCTTCTGCCGCTCTTAGAGGAAAAGGGCTTTGAAAGTATTGAAGAGGCACTAAGTCGCAGACTAAGTGAAGTGCAATACCAAGAGCTGCAACGCCAGATGAGTCATTTAAAAAGCGTGCAGGATAAAAGCGCCACGGAACTGAAATCACTAGCAAAACAACAGTCGGAAATACAAAGTAAACTAAGCGAAGAAGCGAAGGAAGTACTTTTAGAAAAGAGAGCAAATAGTAATGTAGAATTGAGCACAATACGTGAAAGCTGGGAGGAAGGGAAACGCCTACTGAAAAATCACGAGGACAATCTTGCTAAAGTTGCACATCTGCAAAAGCGCATTGCGGAAGAAGAAAAAACCGGTCGTAAATGGGAGCTACTCAATAAAATGATTGGCGATTCGAATGGCAAGCGTTTTAATGATTTCGCCCAAGATTTAAGCTTACAGCAGCTCTTGACTTTGGCCAACCAAAGGCTCGTTCAACTGACTGATCGCTATCGAATCGCATCTCCGCAAGGGGAAGAAGACGATAGCTTAATTGCCATAGATGACCATATGGGAGGACAAAGAAGATCGGTGAAAACCCTTTCTGGGGGCGAAACTTTTGTTTTAAGTCTTTCCTTAGCCTTAGCTCTCTCCGATTTGGCCTCGAAGAACGTTGAAATCAACAGCCTTTTTATTGATGAAGGCTTTGGCACTTTAGATCCCGAAACTTTAGATCAGACTTTGGATACTTTAGAAAGACTGCAAACGGAATCTTCCAAAACCATTGGCATTATTAGTCATGTGGAAGCTTTAAAAGAACGCATCAGCACGCAAGTGCAATTACACCGTAACGGGCAAGGCTACAGTAGTTTGAAAGTGGTAGGATAAAGAAAAAGACGATGATGATGATGGGTACGAAAAATCCAGGCTAGATATTAATGCAAAATTTTAAAGGAGCTAAAATCATTGCCTCTTTGTACATTTAAAATATACAGTCCACGCGCCAAGCTCGATAGATCTAATTTACTCGTGCCCAACACATTACTACTACTTAATAAGGACCTTCCATTGATATCTAAAAGTTGATACTGGTAATTTTGGTCGGCTCTATTTAGTGGATTTATAACTAAAAAGTCCTCCGCTGGATTCGGGTAAATACGCCAATTAATAGCCCTTTCATTTTGGCCCAAAAACACATGTGTATTGGGCGCGAAGCAAGACGATAGGCCATAGTTAAAAAAAGGAGGAACTAGCGCATGATTGCCTTCTACGCAATTGAGTAAATACCAACACATGCCACGTACTTCAACGCGAGTTGCGCAAGTAGGGCAGTAATTATAGTTGGGCGCATTATTTCCATCATAAGCCGTTTTATACTGGTTCATCCATTGTATTTCGGCACTCTGCAGACTATTAGGGCCGCCCAACCAATTGCCTAAAAAGCCTCGCGAGGATGAATCGCGGTTGCAATTATTGGCATCTTCGGCACTTAAGATGGGAATTAAAGGTAATTTTCGATTAGGATTAATCTGCATGAAAGCCTCTAATGTTCTGGCAGTTTTTCGATTAGCATCAGTATATCGGTAATTAATGGTAGCGCTATCGCTGCTAGCGAAAACGTAATTAGCTAAAAAAACGCCATCTATACCAATATGCGTTTTAATACTATCGGCCATTAAATTACGCTGCGCTGCTTCGGTGGTACTGGTGTAATTCGGTGCTGCCGTATTTACATTATAGTGGAAATAGTAATTCTTGTTATCGTTCCAAAAACTTATGTGCGGCAAGTCAATCTCAATAGCCCCAATGTAATCACCGATAAATTGAATGTTGGCCGATCTGTTTTTGATTTGCATTAAATCGCGCAAATAGCTCAAATGCTCTCTTTGCAATTTAAAATAGTAGTAGCCTAAAAGTTCCGCCTTTGCCGCATCAGAAACGCTACTATCTAAGCTATTTAAATCATCAATAAAAGTGGTGCTATCGGTCCAAGCGGGTAAAGAAGCCGACCCCAATAAAGCTTGTACACGCGGAGAAGATCGGAAGCCCGCTTCATTGGCGATATCTACTTCGCGATTGCCGCCGGGGTTCCAAAACTCATCTTCT
>PZPB01000045.1 GCA_003045865.1 Bacteroidota bacterium
TTAGAATAAGGCCTTTAGACAAAAAAAAGGCTGTTAAAAAATTAACAGCCCTATTCGGTTAAACCAAGTCTATTACTTCCTCGGCTATCTGCGCTCCTCGATCTCTCGCGTACCACTTTTGAAGATCGATGTTAATTTCTGCCTTTTCTTTGCTGGCAGCCTTACCTTCTTCCATTATCTGCTGAGCATCTTTAGGACGTGGTCCCCAAGTGCCTAGCTCCTCGCCTTCTTCATTGAATCTGATAAGTTTAGGAATACTACGACCGCCATTGGTCAAATAATCGTCCATCAAGGGTAAATTCTCGTCTCTTAAAACCAATCGCAAATCAATCATACCGCGCGAGGCTGCTGCTAACTTGGCCAAGACGGGAACAACATGTGCCGCATCTCCACACCAGCCTTCGGTTATCACTAACCAAGTTTCCTTGGTTTCTAAGTTTTCAAGTTTGGCTTTCTGCTCCTCACTCAAAAGGAAACGCTTATCCCATTTGTCCATACGACCAATATTGAGATCAGTATAATTTAAGTAAGCATCCGAGTGATTGTCGCCCGTAGCCTTATTTTGCGCTCTTAAAGCGGCAATAAGCTGGCGGTATTCAATATAGTTGTAGCTTTTTTTTAAGGCCGCTTCTATGTTTTGGTTTTTTATCATGGTTTCCATATTCTTTATTTTAGTAATTGTCGTCGCCAGTATAAATTCCTGACGATAATTAACTCTTGCAAAATTACAAAGCAAAAAAGCTTGTTAGGCTTTTACACCCAACAAGCTTTTCCTTATGTGATTCGTCTCACTGAGACCAATAAAACCTAACTAAACTGCGCTGATACGTTTTCGCTTTTAGGGCCTTCACTGTAATCGTAAAAACCTTCACCCGACTTCGCTCCTAGCTTACCCGCGCGCACCATATTTACCAATAAAGGACAAGGCGCATATTTCGAATTACCAAAACCTTCGTGTAATACCTTCATAATAGAAAGACATACATCCAAACCAATGAAATCGGCTAATTTTAAAGGGCCCATAGGATGCGCCATGCCTAATTTCATAATGGTATCGATTTCCTTCACCCCTGCAACTCCTTCAAAAAGAGAAATGATTGCTTCGTTGATCATCGGCATTAGAATGCGATTAGCCACAAAGCCAGGGTAATCGTTACACTCTACTGGTACCTTAGAAAGCTGCTTACTCATCTCTACCACGGCGGCAGTAGTTGCATCGCTAGTAGCATAACCACGAATAATCTCTACCAGTTTCATTACCGGTACGGGATTCATAAAGTGCATGCCAATAACTTGCTCTGGACGCTTAGTAGCGGCGGCAATCAGCGTAAGCGAAATAGAGGAAGTGTTTGATGCCAAAATCGCTTCGGGCTTGCAAAACTCATCCATATCACGGAAGATCTTTAATTTAAGATCTACGTTTTCAGTAGCTGCTTCTACCACCAAGTCCGCAGTAGCTAAGCCACTTTTTGAATCAGTATGCGTGGTGATATTAGCTAATGTGGCTGCTTTCGCTGCTTCATCAATGCCACCTTTTGCCACTTGACGGCTTAGGTTTTTATCAATGGTTGCAATACCCCTATCCAAAGATGCTTGGGAAATATCAATTAGATTTACTTTAAAACCATTCTGTGCAAAAACATGGGCAATACCATTACCCATTGTTCCGGCTCCTATTACTGCAATATTCTGCATGTATCTGTTATTTGAGAGATTGAAAATTAATGTATCAATGATTGTATAAACTTATCGTTTTCCGCCACAAAGTCTTCGTACACGGGCGTTCCAGGACCTGCAAAGCCAGTGTGAATTTTTACCACTTCATGCTGACGATTTAAATAAATGGAAGTAGGATAACTCATCACATGATTTAGCATCGGTAATAATTCTGCCGCTTTATCATCGCGCGTTGCGCCAGCCAATAGAATAGGATAAGGCAAAGCCAAATCTCTTTCCATCTTAGAAGCTCTTTTTAAAGCCATTTCGTAAGTACGCGCTCTTTCAAAAGTTAGTCCCACTATTTCCAAGCCATCTTTATGGTATTGCTCATATTGCTCTTTCAGATAAAGAGACTCATCGAGGCAATTAGGACACCAACTGCCCATTATCTGCACAATAACTGGCTTACCTGCAAATTCCGGATTGTTTAGGCTAATCGTATCCCCTTTTAGATTTGGGAAGGAAAAAGCCAAGCCATCATAATCTTCTTTAATAAAGGTTAAACTATCGGCATTGCGCAGACTAAAACTATCATCGCGGTAAGCGATAAAATCCTCTTGATACGTTCGCCCTGAAAAGAAAGTCCCGCGCAGGGTATCACCCATTTCAAAACGGAAATAGTAAAGGAATCCGCCGTCGAAAGTGGACAATTGTGCCAGGCCATCACTGATTCCTCCCTCGAGAAAACGATAATCGCCTGTTTCGGTCATAATAGATCCATACACCTTCTCGCCTACAATTTCCAGATGCGCTAAGGCCGAATTCTCATCATCCGTATTGGCTGAGAAATCCATGCGGTAGTTTCCACTAAGTGCTGGATCAATCGCGGCAAGCGGATAGCGACTTTGTGTGCTCATCTCTGCCTCGAAGGGAAGCTTATAGTCTTCTGCATCGGGATTGTAGTAGAATCCACTCATTGTACTGTCGCCGAGTTTCACTAAAAGGTAATTAGCAAAAACGGGCACTTCCACTTTAAAAAAACTATCCGCTTCCATGGCTAGCATCTGGGCTTCTACTACATTTCCCGCATTTTGGATACGAAAAGCATAATTTCCTCCCTCAGCTTCAGCAAGAGTGAAGTCAAAATTCAAATCTATACTATCACTTAAAGTAATCGTCCCTAGCCATTGTCCTTCAATATTTTGACTTTGATTCACATCTGCTTCTTCGATCGCATCTGCGCAAGCGGAAAACAAAATAATGGCTAGTAAAAACTTAAAAGTTGATCGGATCATTTATAAACCTAATTCTTGGGTTATACTCGCTAAACGTGCTTCTAATTCCGCTTTCTTTTCTTTGAAGGCATCTGCGGAAGCAAGCTTATCGTTTACACTAACGTAAAACTTTATTTTGGGTTCGGTACCACTAGGGCGAGCCGTTATTTTAGTGCCTTTATCGGTTACGAATTGCACCACATTACTTTTGGGTAGATCAATAGCGGTGATTGCGCCACTAGCCACCTCTTTCGATTCGCTGCTTTGGTAATCTAATACCTTAACAATGCGCTCACCCGCAATACTTTCTGGGGTTTTATGACGAAAATCTTCCATCATTTGGGCAATCTCGGCCTGACCTTTTATTCCCTCGCGTTTCAAGGAAACTAGGGTTTCTAGGTAGAAGCCAAATTTCACATAAACCTGCACCAAACTTTCGTAGAAGCTAGAACCCTGTGATTTCGCATAAGCAGCGGCTTCAGCCAACATCATGGCCGAGGCTACCGCATCTTTATCGCGTACAAATTCGCCAATCATATAACCGTAGCTTTCTTCGCCTCCGCCAATAAAAGTGTACTCACCTTCGTGCTTGCGAATGATATCGGCAATCCACTTAAAGCCAGTTAAACATTCGGGACAAGCCACGTTATAACCTTCCGCAATTTTGGCAATCAAGTCGGTGGTTACAATGGTTTTAGCCACGTATTCTTTACCGGTAAACTTGCCTGCCTTTTGCCACTGACTCAATAAATAGTCAATAAGCACACTGGCCGCTTGGTTTCCGTTCAATAATTCTAACTCACCCTCTAAGTTTCTTACTGCGATACCTACTCTATCTGCATCGGGATCCGTACCAATAACCATGTCGGCATTTTCTCTTTCCGCTTGCGCTAGAGCCATGCTTAAGGCTTCAGACTCTTCGGGATTGGGAGAAACAACCGTGGGAAAATCACCGTCGGGTTTGGCCTGCTCTTCCACAATGGAAAGCTTTTCAAAACCCGCATTTTTCATCGCGGGCGGCACCAAAGTAATACTGGTACCATGGATGCTGGTAAAAACAACGGCAAGGTCTTTTTTACCTTCAGTGGTAAGACTTAATTTTTGCACTTCCGCGAGATAGGCTTGATCTACCGCATCGCCAATAATTTCAATTAAGTCCTCTTTAAAATCGTAACGAACTTCATCGGCTTTTACCGCGCGTACTTCGCTAATTACGCCCTTATCGTGCGGAGGAACTAACTGTCCGCCATCGCTCCAATACACCTTATAACCATTGTAGGCCGGTGGATTGTGAGAAGCAGTTAAAACGATACCACTTTGGCAATTCAAATGACGAATGGCAAAGGATAAAGCCGGCGTTGGTCTTAATTCTTCGTATAAAAACACCTTGATGCCATTAGCCGATAAAACTTCCGCTACTTGGCGGGAAAAGCTTTTCGAATTATGGCGGCTATCGTAAGCAATGGCCACTTTAATTTGTTCGTTTGGAAACTGAGCATTAAGGTAATTTGCCAAACCTTGGGTAGCAGCGCCTAAAGTATATTTGTTTACACGATTGGTTCCTACGCCCATAATACCGCGTAAACCACCGGTTCCGAAATCAAGGTCTTGATAAAAGGCATCCAATAAGGCATCGCCTCCTTCCTTTATAAGTCTTTGCGTTTCCGCCTGAGTAGCTTCATCATAAGGGCCTTGTAACCAGGCCTCCGCTCTTTCTTTTGCGTTTTTCATTTTGTAAAAATGGCTGTGTTAATTGCTTTCTGGATTGATGCTTGAAGCACCCGATAATTCAGTTTTGGTAATTTTTGGATTTCCTTTATAACGGATTTCGGAGGCACCAGAGGCTTCTACCGATAATTCGTGACTTACATTAATACGAGCTTCACTGGCTCCACTTAAAACGAGACGCATATTGCGAACTTCTAAATTGAAAAGTTTTAAGTCGCTTGCGCCAGATGAGACTATACGCACATCACGCACGGCGCCGCGTAATTCTACCTCCGAAGCGCCACTATGCTCGCAGTCTAAATCATCGAATATTAAATCTAAGTTTACTTCTGCGGCCCCACTAGTTTCTAGTTTTAACTCATCTCCCTTTAAGGTGCCTTGGCAGTGCAGGCTGACTGCCCCAGAAATATCTAACCGCTTAAACTCAGGAGCGCTTACCTGAATTTCAAAATGCTTTGCTTCTCTAATATTCTTGGTGGTTCTAATAATCAAACGATCACCGTGCACTTCCGTAATAATTAACTCATGTAAATTTTCATCAGCTATAATTTTCAGACCAGGCGCGCCTTGAATTAAGGTGAGCTCTACCATTCCGCTCGCTTCAATTTTGCTAATCTCGCTAATTTGACGCGTTACCTCCTTCACCTTTCCATTGCCTGAAACTCCTAACATACAAGAGTTTAGACTAAAAGCAACGAGAAGAATACCAAGGATTGATTTCATCGAGTTTGAATTTGCCACTAAATTAGGAATTATCAAGCGCTCTCTTCGATTTCTGCCCTTAATAATTTAAATTTTGGGCATAAAAAAAGGCTACCGTAAAACGATAGCCTTCCTTATAAGTAAATTAAAATTTTAGTTACTCAGATTAGCAAACTGCGCTTCTACAAAATTGGTGAGTTCTTCACCGTGTAAAAGGTTTTGCGCCAACATCGCTAAATTCTTCGCTTCATTAATCAAAGCCTTTTGCTTAGCGGCATCACTCTCCTCCAAGATACGTGAAATTAAAGGGTGATTGGTATTCACCACTAGGTTGTACATATCTGGCATAGAGCCCATTCCCATCATGCCACCACCGGTAGCACTCATTTCTTTCATGCGACGCATAAATTCGGGAACGGTAATGGTAAAGGGCGATTCGGCTGAATCAAGCGGCTCTAACATTACGGTATAGCTCGATTTCTCTATGTTCTCTTCAATAATGGGCTTCAATTTTTCTTTTTGCTCATCACTCAATAGAGATACTTGCTCCTCGTCTTTTGGAATCAATTTATCAATCGCTTCCGAATCCACACGAGCAAAGCGAACATTATCATCTCCCCCCTCTAGCCTTTGCATGAGGTGGCTTACTAATGGGCCATCCAATAATAAAATATCGTAGTTCTTATTTTGAGCCTTCTTAATAAAACTATGCTGTGCCTTTTTATCGGCGGCATAAAGAATTACCAAATTACCGTCTTTATCAGTTTGACTTGGCTTTATCTTTTCTAGGTATTCCTCAAATGTGTAAAAAGAGTTCTCTACGTTTTGGTAAAGAGCAAAACTTCTCGCTTTTTCGAAAAATTTATCATCGCTAAGCATGCCGTATTCGATAATCATTTTGATATCGTTCCACTTACTTTGGAAGTCTTCACGGTCCTTTTTAAAGAGTGAGCTTAATTTATCGGCTACTTTTTTAGTAATGTGTCCGCTAATTTTTTTCACTGCGCCATCGGCTTGTAGATAGGATCTAGAGACGTTTAGCGGAATATCTTTAGAATCGATTACCCCGTGTAATAAGGTTAAGAAATCGGGTACGATTCCTTCTAAATTATCGGTAACAAATACCTGATTTTGATATAATTGGATCTTGTTGCGTTGTAAGTCCATATTGGGCTTAATACGCGGGAAGAAAAGAATACCATTAAGGTCAAAAGGAAAATCTACATTTAAGTGAATGTGAAACAAAGGTTCCTCGAAAGTCATCGGGTACATTTGTTTGTAGAACTCGCGGTAGTCTTCGTCGTTTAAGTCTGCTGGTGCTTTAGTCCAAGCAGGATCAGTCGTGTTAATGATATCCGCAACCTTTTTCTTGGTCTCTTTTTTATCATCGCCCTCGCCAGTAGTTTCGGTAATTTCTTTTTCACCAAACTGAATAGGAATAGGTAAAAACTTACAGTATTTAGTAAGAAGCTCGCGTAAACGACTTTCCTCTAAAAACTCTTCGCCGTCTTCGTTAATATGCAAAACGATATCGGTACCACGCTCTTTTTTCTTGTCGTTTTCTTCTAAGGTAAACTCGGGTGTTCCATCGCAAGACCAATAAGCTGCTTTAGATCCATCTACGTGAGAAAGGGAAAAGATCTCCACTTTTCCTGCCACCATAAATGACGAGTAAAAACCAAGGCCAAAATGACCGATAATGGCAGCTCCATCTGTCTTATCTTCATACTTCTTAACGAACTCCTCGGCACCAGAAAATGCCAATTCGTTAATGTATTTATTAATTTCATCGGTGGTCATACCTACCCCACGGTCAGAAATTGTGATGGTCTTTTTCTTTTTGTCGAGAGCTACTTTAATTGTGAGGTCTCCTAATTCCGCCTTAGACTCACCAATTCTTGAAAGAGTTTTCAGTTTCTGACTCGCATCTACTGCATTTGATACTAACTCACGCAAAAAGATCTCGTGATCTGAATAGAGGAACTTCTTAATTATCGGAAAAATATTATCCGCGGTAACATTAATCTTACCTGAACTCATAGTGCCATTGTTTTTGTTAATACTGCCCAAAAGTCAAAGCTTGTACCACGCCCGCAAAACTGACAAGATTTCAGCCCCTTTAAAAGAAAAATGAAATTTTACCACTTCACTGATAAAGGTCATAGTTCAGCCCTAACTTAGCCTTTAATATTGCAGTAGAAATAGAATTTATAATTATGAAATATTGTAGCGCTGAGGAGGCTGTAAAAGTGGTAAAAAGCGGTGATCGCGTATATGTGCATTCCGTTTCCATGGCTCCCCAGGAACTCATTAATGCGCTTACTAATCGCCATGAAGAGCTTCGAGATGTTGAGATGATTCACCTTCATATTGAAGGAAAAGCACCTTATGCAGATATAAAATACAGCAAGTCCTTTCACGTAAATAGCCTTTTTATTGGCGCCAATGTTAGGCAAACCATAGCAGCAGGAAATGGCTCTTATACTCCCGTTTTTCTTAGTGAAATCCCGCACCTTTTCAGAGAAAAAATCCTTCCCATTGATGTGGCTTTAATGCAAGTTTCGCCGCCCGATCAACATGGCTATTGTTCTTTAGGAACTAGTGTTGATAGCAGTTTAGCCGCGGCTCAAAGCGCCAAGCACGTAATTGCACAAGTTAACCCTCAGGTACCACGTACCCACGGCGACGGACTGATTCACCTGAGTAAATTTCACTCTTTGGTAGAGGTTAATACTCCCCTGCCCGCTATCACTCTTCCCGAACCTTCGGCCATTGAAATGGCCATTGGTAAAAATGTGGCTTCCTTAATTGAAGACGGCTCTTGTTTACAAATGGGCATCGGCGCTATTCCTAATGCGGCTTTAAGCCAGATGCATCACCTGAAAGATTTAGGGATTCATACCGAAATGTTTTCCGATGGCATCCTAGATTTAGTGGAAAAGGGTATTATCAATGGCTCTAAAAAGCGGGTTCACCCCGGTAAAATTGTAACAGGTTTCGTGATGGGATCGCAACGTCTGTACGACTTCATCGATGATAATCCCTTGGTTAACATGCTCGATATTGCCTACGTTAACGATACCGCCACCATTCGTAAAAACGAAAAGGCGGTAAGTATAAACTCGGCTGTAGAAATTGACCTAACCGGACAAATTTGCGCCGATAGTATTGGCACCAAATTATACAGCGGTGTGGGCGGGCAAATGGACTTTATCCGCGGTGCTATGCTTTCTAAAGGTGGTAAACCCATTATTGCTTTACCCAGTGTTACCCGCAGAGGCGAAAGTAGAATTGTCCCCTTTCTTAAAACCGGTGCCGGCGTAGTAACTACTCGTGCACATGTACACTATATCGTAACGGAATACGGTATTGCCGATTTATATGGAAAAACCATTAAACAAAGAGCCGCCGCCTTGGCTTCCATCGCGCACCCCGATCACCGAGAGAATATCCTTAGAGAGTTCTTCGATGCGATAAACTACTAGCCTGAGTTTTGGTTTTTGCCATCAAACATTAGGGCTGAGGCCTTAAATTTAAGGCTAAAGCCATTTAGAAATGTTAGGAATACATTTTTAAAATTCTTGGTCTTATCTTAGGGCTTTATATTTGCCAAACAAAAGAGACAGCATAAATGAAAAATACTATCATAGCCGGCGCGGGGCATTATGTTCCCGAGAACGTCGTAAAGAATAGCGACCTCCAACTTATTATGGAAACTTCCGATGAGTGGATTCAAGAACGCACCGGTATTCAAGAAAGAAGATGGGTCGCCAGCGATAGCGATGATTCTACCTCGAGCATGGGAACCAAAGCAGCCCGTAATGCTATTGCAGATGCAGGCTTAGAGCCAAATGATATTGATTTCATCATTTTTGCAACCCTCTCCCCCGATTATTATTTCCCTGGTCCAGGCGTTATGGTGCAAGAGCAATTAGGTATTGATACCGTTGGCGCTTTAGACATTCGCAATCAGTGCTCTGGCTTTATTTACGGCCTATCCGTAGCCGATCAGTTTATTAAAACAGGTCAGTACA
Organism: Bacteroidota bacterium; assembly: GCA_003045865.1. Lineage (GTDB taxonomy): Bacteria > Bacteroidota > Bacteroidia > Flavobacteriales > Schleiferiaceae > Croceimicrobium. Next base: position 9,398 of record PZPB01000045.1, read on the forward strand.
AAAACATCCTTTTAATTGGTAGTGAATTGCATAGCGGCGGTCTCGATAAAACAACGCGCGGAAGAGGGGTTTCGGTAATTTTTGGCGATGGCGCAGGCGCCGTTGTTTTGCAAGCAAGCGATGAAGCGGGTAAAGGAGTTTTAACCACTAAGCTACATTCGGAGGGAAAACACGCCAAAGAATTAGCTTTATTAGGACCGTCTACCGCTCATTGGGTGGATGCTATAATTGAAGAAAACAATCCCGAGGATTTATCCTATTACCCATATATGAACGGTAACTTTGTTTTCAAACATGCCGTTACACGCTTCCAAGAAGTAATTTATGAAGCCTTAGCCAGCGCAGGAAAAGATAGCAGCGATATCGATCTATTAATTCCACATCAAGCTAATTTACGCATCAGTCAGTATGTTCAAGCCAAGATGGGATTAGCGCCAGAAAAGGTTTTCAATAATATTATGAAGTATGGCAATACCACAGCCGCTTCTATTCCAATTGCCTTATCGGAAGCGAAAGCCGAAGGTCGTCTTAAAAAAGGTGACTTACTGTGCTTGGCCGCTTTTGGTAGCGGTTTTACTTGGGGAAGCGCCTTGGTGCAGTTCTAAGAGAAATTCACACAAAAAAGGCGACTTACTATTTAAGTCGCCTTTTTTATGCCTTTAATTTTATGGTGCCAAACGAATAATATTCCAATCTTCTCCTCCGTCCTTCGAAACATAGGCAAAGCGATCGTGTAAACGTGAAGCTCTACCCTGCCAAAATTCGATTTTCGTAGGTATTACTCGGTAGCCTCCCCAATGCGGAGGTTTGGGAACATCGTTCGGATATTTAGCATTAAACTCCTCTTCCCTCTTTTCTAAATATTCGCGTGACTCTATAGCCGTACTTTGGGGGGAAACCCAAGCTCCCACCTGAGAGGAATGTGGACGACTAATAAAATAGTCTGTTGACTCACTTTCACTTAATTTCGTTGCCAAGCCTTCTATCCTTATTTGTCTTTCTAACGAAGGCCAGAAAAAACTTAGAGCCACTTTAGGATTGTTTTCTATTTCTTGGGCTTTATCGCTTTGGTAATTTGTGTAAAACTCAAAACCTCCTTTATCAACGCCTTTTAATAGCAATACTCGCGCGCTAGGCTGACCTTCACTATTAACCGTAGATAAAGTAAAAGCATTCGGGTCTTTTGCTCCAGTTTCGGTATAAACTTGATACCATTCTAAAAACTGCTTTAAAGGATCTTGATCTAAGTCTGATAAATTGAGCTCACCAATGGTGTAGTCAATTCTTTCATCTTGCAATTTTTCTTTCATATCTAGGGTCTTAATAACTTTTCGAAAATTTTTACGCCTATACTCAGGTCGAAACAAAGTTACTGATAAGCGAGACATTAAGACAATATTTGCCATAATGCTTTGCGTTTTTTAGAAGCAAAAACCCTTAATAATTCTTGTGAGAAAGTAAAGTTTTCTGTCCCTAATTTAATGCCCCTTTATTACCTTCGAATGCTATGAGTGATAATGCAAGAATAGTAGCGAGAGGAAAAGTTCTTATTGCAGAGCCCTTAATGGGAGATCCCAACTTTGATAGAACGGTTGTATTTCTCACCGATCACAATCCTGAAGGATCAGTCGGTTTTATTCTTAACCGTTTGATTGACTTATCCTTAAACGATATCGTGCTCGACTTCCCAAATTTTGAGACGGCTATTGCCGAAGGCGGCCCAGTGCAACAAGACAATCTATTTTTTCTACATACCAAAGGCGATTTATTACCTGGCAGCGAAGAAATTATTACCGGTGTTTATTGGGGCGGTGATTTTAATATTCTTAAAGAACTCATCAGCCTTGAGCTAATTACAGCCAAAGATATTCGCTTTTTCTTAGGCTATAGCGGTTGGAGTGCAGGCCAATTAGAAGCCGAAATAGATCAAAAAGCTTGGCAAATTGCTCCTGCTCATTCGGAAATAATTTTTAATGTTGTTCCTGAAAAAATTTGGCCTAAAGTATTAGCCAGTCTAGGTGGAGACTACCCCTTGTGGCAAAACACACCTTTGGACCCTAACTTAAACTAACGTGAGTTCGAGGTAAAATTAGGCCTCAGACCTCTTGTAAATAGTGGGTTTCAAGCCGAAGCAGTGAAGCAATAGCGGGCTATTGTGAGCTGCTGAGGCGTGGAAAGCCGCTTTTTAGAAGGGGCCTAAACGGATTTTCCAATAAAAATGAAAATCCTGCATCTAGCTCATTTGCTGTAGCCCGCTACAGCTGCACGATCCAGACTAGTCTTTTTCTTCCATTGAAAATCTGAGGCTCTAATTTATTGTCGAATTCACGTTAAACTAAGAGCAAGATTAATATTGATTTTCTTGAGCATTTCAGTGGCCTTTTCATGGCCATAGCTTTTCTTGCGATATTGGCCCACCCACTGCAAGCCTTTGATACTGTTGGTCAACCATACTTCATCGGCTTTCTGCAAGGCAAAAGGCGAAAATGCTTCTTCTTTTATTGTAAGACCTATTTGAGGGGCAAATTCAATAACCTTTTTACGCATAATGCCCTTGAGACAACCACTGTCTAAAGGAGGCGTAATTAAGTCATCTCCCTTTAATAGAAAGATATTCGCACTTATAGCCTCAACTACTTCTTTGCGCTCATTAATTAATAAGCACTCATCACAATCGTTCTCCTTTCTGAAAATGCTCGCAACAGTATACAATTGAGCGGAGGTACTCTTTAGGTTCCCCAACATGCCACTGTTTTTATAAAAGTCTTTGTAAAGCTCAATATTTAGACCTTTCTCATTAAGCTGATAGGTACTGTCTGACAACTCCTCGGTCGTTATCAAAAAATCAATATCGTTCGTTTCAGGAGTATACAATCCCCCAACTTTTCTCACCACCAATAGTTTAATACGGGCAGATTTAGCACTGAGATGGTTTGCCGTTAAAGTTTTACGAATTTCCTCTTCCAGGTATTCGGGACTAAAAGTCATAGGTATGTCCATACGAACTATACGCATAGAAGCCATTAGCCTGAAGTAGTGATCTTCCCAGAAGTTAAGGCGGTTATTAGCAAATTTGATAGTCTCAAATATCCCGTCGCCATAGTTTAAGCCTCGGTTATTTACTTGAATACCCAAGTGCTTATTACGAATTATAAAGCCATTTAAATTATAGTCCATCATCATTTTTTCAGGGCGCAAAGGTATAAAGCAAAAAACCCCGCTCCTTGCGGAACGGGGTTTTTATTATGAATAATGTATTTCTATTTCTTAATGAAACGCTGTACAGACTCACCTTCATTGGTTTGCACTTTAACAAAGTACACTCCCGGGGTTAAACCTTCAACGTTTAATTCATTAAAGCCATTGATTAAGTTACCGTTCATAACTACTCTTGCGGTAGCATCAATTACTTGGTAGCTTTCAATATTAAGATTTGCATCGCTAATGTTTAACACTAAAGTTTTAGTGGCAGGATTAGGATATAAATCGATACGAGAATTTAAAGCAAATTCTTCATTGCTTACAATATTCATCGCGTTTATCAATCTTGGAGTAACATAACCTAAGATAGTATCTTGGTAAGTACGACCGTAGCTAGGTGACATGTTTGGGTTACCCGCTAAACCGGCCATGTGGTAAGTAATTACCGGAGGACCAGCCGAGAAAGTATCGCTAGCGATAGGACCTGCTGGATCCCACCATTGCCATGGAGCACCAACATTGGTAAATAAACTTGCCGATAAAGGCTGAACAACTGGATATAAACCTTCGGCAGTATTAACTGTAATGGTATCAAATGGAGCACTAAAAATGTAGTTATAAGTAACTCCGTAACGTGCACGAGCCGCTAAAGTAATAGGGTCGTTATAGGTTTGGCTAGTAAAGGAGTTATTATTACCTAAAGCATTCGCTTTTACCATAAAAGTATTTGCACCTGATACATCAACAACGTCATCTTGCGTGGTAGGAACTACAACGGTACCATCACCGAAAGGAGCAAAAGGATCACGTACACAATGGAAAGCAATCATTGGAGCATCGCCTGCTTCTAACCAAGAGATATCTGCTAAAGCACCCCCCATGTTTACACACATTGCAATGTCAGTAGACTGACCATTATCAGCGTAAAGGTTTAATAAACCGTTAAGACCTTCAATATTACCCACTTGGTTTGAATCAATGAAAGAAGAACTAGTTGCCGGGTTAATAAATTTTGGGATCTCCACTTCAGCCCACTTATCTAAGGTAACAAATGCTAAAGCTACATAACCACCAGAGCCTTCACCGAACATTACAATTCGGTTAGGGTCGATACCTAAATTAGCCGCATCTGCCTTAACAACACGAACCAATTCTTTCATATCGTGAAGAGAACGGTAAACCGCATTTAAGAGTTGAGCACGACGTACAAATTGGTTTGGATCTAATGGATTCCAACCTAAACGGTAGTCAGCTGCGATAGCAACAAAACCACGCTTAGCAAGCTTTTCGCACATTGCGATAGCTGAGCTATCACTTTTCGAACCGTTGATACCGCCATTAATTCCGGGAGGAAGAAAGTTACCTGTATGAACGTATATAGCTAAAGGACGATCTGTAGCGTTGTCCCCCACAGGAGAATAAACATCCATTTTAAGATCTCTCACCTTCACATCCGAAGCCGGATCTGCAGGGTTGAAAAACTTAGCCGGAATGGGCTGTCCTAAGGCTAATGCCGTTTTAATTTCAGTAACATCCGCAGCTATATTAGCTGGATTAGTAAATTTAGAAGTTAGGAAGTCAATGTTTTGCGCGTAAGAAACGTTGGCATTTACATTAACTTGACTAAACACTTCCGTGGTATATCGCTGTGCCACGGCAGCGCCTGAAAAGGCTAAAAGAAAGAATAATGTTTTTTTCATCTGCTGTAATTATTAATGGTTCGAATTTAAGGAAAAAATCATCGTTTATGATCAAACTCATAAACAATCGAAAAATATGCTAGACGGCCTACTCTTGGGCCACCGTACACTTGAAAAACTTTATTATTTAACAAATTGGATGCACCCAACTTAAAGGTAGAGTGCCAAGTATCAACAGTATAGCTCATTTGAGCGTCAAGGAGGTCATAGCTATTGATGAAACCCGTAAACTGAGGAGAACCTTCAAATCGGAATCCTTCAATCCATTTATAGGTAACTGCGAAGCCGAAATTATTCTTAGATCCCTTCTTTAAGCGATAATTTCTTCCGCTAAAACTAAGGTTAAACTTATTTTCCGGCGTATTAAAGGCGGGGATAATCGGATCCTCTTCGCCGTCCTCTGAAAGCTGATCGGCGTAAAAAGTTTCAGTAATAAAGTTTCGACCCGGATTTAGGTTGATGCTATTATAAGAATAGTTTCCTCCTAATGATAGGTGATCATCGATATAATAATTAATCCCAATATTTAATCCTTGGGTGGTCACCAAAGTTTGCGCGTTGGCTGCTACTCTATAGGCACGCACTGAGCGCACGAAATCGGGAACGTTCTGATCGAAGCTCAGATCTAAACCAAATTGAAAACCGATGAAACTGGTATACCAAGAATGGAAATAATTCACATCTACAAAAACCCTTTTAAACCAAGATCCACGGTAGCCAATTTCGGCCGTGGTTACTCTTTCTGGCTCAATGGGAGCTACATCGAAAAAGGTGAGATTATCGCGGTCTAACTGTGGTTGAGACCGGTAAAAATCGAAAGACTCTAAAGAAACGAGATTGTTGTAACCATCGATATTGCCTAGTAAAACCGCCCTGCCCACATCATAACGTAAGTATTGGTCTTGTAAAGTCGGATTGCGAATCGCGCGCCCTAAGCTAGTTCTTAAGGTATGCTTTGGGTTAATATTGTATACCAAAGAAAAGGCGGGTGAGAATAGGTAATCAAAATTTTGATTTTTATCCATCCTAACGGTGGCACTCGCTTTTAATACCTCACCAAAAAAGTTAGTTTCTGCCCCGTAATACACACCAAACTCTTGATTGGTAATGGTGCGATATTCTTGGCTGATAATATTGCCCACGCTATCGGTAACAATAGAGGAAGGAATAATCTCATCAAAAATATTTCCACGGGAGTTGGGGGTATACATTCTGAAATTACCACCCATACGCATCTTCACTCTGTCAGCCACTGTAAGCTGGTACTCTCCCATAATATGGTAAAGAGCCGACTTATCGTAAAAGCGAGAACCGCCCTCGGTAAAGGTTTTACCCGTTACATCATTAAAAATGGAGTCGTACTGAGCGGTACCTGCTGCATATCTGCCAGTGGAAACGATATTTAAAAGACTATCGTGGAATCCTGCTAAGAGTTCGTTGTATTCTCTTAAAATATCTTGGTACTCATTATTAAAGAAGGCCGAATCGAAAGTGGCGGCTCCTACATTAAAACCGGCTGCTGTTTGAAAAGCTTGATTAAAACGAAAAGGTCTTTTCCAGGCTGCGGCATAATTCTGATTCCAAGTTCCTTCGTCGCCTAGCATAATATCATTCATCTTAAAGGCAGTGAGTACCGCATCGTAACTTTCACCCGCATCTTCATTGGTAGCATAGGCACGAATAAAGAATTTATCCTTTTTCTTCACCTCTACGATATTCTGCATAAAGCGAATACCATTTAAGCTAAATCGGTTTTCACCCTGGTAAACCGTGGTTCCTGTTCCGTAATTTAAAGTATAGCTGAACTGCACATCCTTCTCGGTGCGGTAAAAAAGACCAATATTTCCTTTAAAATTACGGGTATCGTAGTTTACTAAATCTGGTTCTTTGAAACCCGGTCGATAAAAAGTTCCTAAACCTGGAACATCATTAAACTTTACGTCGCTAAAGCTGCCTCTTTCATTATTGGAAGCTAAACTTTCATCACCATAAATATTAACCGCATCATAGCGACCCGGATTATCGGCTCCAACGTCCGAATCGTCGATGGGGTCGTAATTATCGGCTTCCCAATCGTCAGCACGCAAGTAAAAGAGGTTAATTTTAAATGCAAAATCCTCGCGTTCTTTATTGAAAAGCTTAAAAGCTTCGGCATAGCGCACGGAGGTTTCCGATAAGGCCCGCTCCCCCACTTTCTGACTAAAGGATAAGCCTTGAAAACGAAAAGGATCTTTGGTGGTCATGGATATAACACCGTTAAAAGCTCCCGGACCATAAAATGCGGTAGAAGCTCCTGCAATGATATCAACATTTAAAATATCCAATTCATTGGCTCCTAAAAAGTTACCGAGTGAAAAGTTGAGACCGGGTGCTTGGTTATCTACCCCATCAATAAGCTGCAAAGAACGAACGGGCGAAGTAGAGTTGAAACCGCGAGTGTTGATAATCTTGAAACCAATACTGGCGGAAGTTAAATCTACCCCCTTTAAGTTCCCTAAAGCTTCATAAAAATTCGCGGCTGGCGTTTCTTTGATGGCTAAATTATCGAGCGCTTCTACCGTAAGGGCCGACTCGCGCTGTTTTGCACTTAACCTCTGTTCAATTATATCTACCGAAGCCAACATTTGGCTGTCTTCGCTCAGCTCAATAACCAAAGGATCTTTGAGGCTTTTTACCACTACTTCCTTCTTCTGATAACCGATAAAGCTTAGCTCTAGGGTAATTGGTAAGCTGTTTTTTCCAAGAGGAAGTGTGAAATTTCCGTCAAAATCGGTGGAAGTTCCTGTACTAGTACCCTTAAAAATCACGTTGGCCATGATGATTGCTTCCCCGCTATTCGCGTCTATTACTCTGCCCTTAATCTCTTGAGCAACAGAATAATGCCCCACAAGAAGCAAGGCCAATAAGATGATTGTATTCTTCAAGTTCCTTAAAAATTTTTAACAAGCCCCAAACTAAGCAATTCTTATTGAATAATGAACTAAGATTTAACCGCTTATTTCTATTTTTGCCGACATGATAAACGGAAAAAAAATTGTGGTGGTTCTCCCAGCTTATAATGCTGAGAAAACTTTAGAGCGCACCTATAATGAAATACCTTTTGACATTGTTGACGAGGTAGTATTAGTAGATGATAACTCTACCGACGATACCATCGGAGAAGGAAAGCGTTTAGGTATAAAACATATCATTCCCCATGAAAGTAATAAAGGCTACGGTGGAAACCAGAAGTCTTGTTATAATAAAGCTTTAGCATTGGGTGGGGATATCGTTATAATGCTTCACCCTGATTATCAATACACTCCCAAGCTAATCGAATCAATGTCTTACCTGATTGCTAATGATGTTTATCCGGTAGTATTAGGCTCTAGAATTTTAGGCAAAGGAGCCCTGAAAGGAGGTATGCCTTGGTATAAATATTTAGCCAACCGTATTCTTACCCTAAGCCAGAATATATTAATGAACCAAAAGCTTTCGGAATACCATACAGGGTACCGTGCTTTTTCGAAGGAAGTATTAGAAAAAACCAATTTCAATGTTAATTCCGACGACTTTGTTTTTGATAATCAGATGCTAGCGCAAATTTTTTATGCTGGCTTTGAAATCGCCGAAATCACTTGTCCGACCAAATATTTTGAGGAAGCAAGCTCCATTAACTTTAAGCGCAGTGCTATTTATGGACTGGGAGTACTTAAAGTTTCCTTTCAATACCGCTTGGCTAAATGGGGAATTAGCAAAGCTAATTACCTCTCCTGAGCCGGTCTCCGGAAGAAATAAAAGCCATTTTTGGTATACATAAGCTCTGCATCAGGAATTTCCTTTTGCAGAGCTTCTACTTTAGTGACCTTAGTAGAGATAAGTACATCGCGGTCTATATCGCCATGAAATAACCATTCTCTATTGGTAGCTTCTGGATTTTCGTAATCTTCTATACGGGCATAAAACCAAGGGACATAACTTTTATAGCCGTAGGTACTTACGTATACTTCTTTTCCTTGCTGGGCTTCAAAAAACTCAACTGCCGCTCGTTGACTGATGCGTTCTACCTTCCCAATAAAGAAAATTAAGCTGGCAAAAGTCCAGGCCGCTGTTCCGAAAAACAATACCCGTGATGAAAATATCGGGTGCTTCTGCTGATATAAGGTATATACGATCAATAAACTAATCATCAAAAAGGCGGGAATGAAGTCGAGCCAAGACCAAGGAACTTGGGCTTCTAAATTGGCCATGGCAAAAGCATCCTTCTCAAATAAAAATTTCACCTCTTCTAAATGTAATCCCGCCCAAGGCAGAAGCGCAGAAATAAGCGAAACCAAAATACCTATAAATAGCAGCAAAGCTAACATCCAACGCGGATTTTTGCGGGGATACTCGCTCATTTGCCAAAGACTTAAGGCTGCTAAAAAACTGATGGGATAGTAGGCCATTGAGCTGTAATGGATAATCTTAGTCCCTACCAAAGAGAAGAGCACTAAAATAACCACCAAAAGAATAATCATCCATTTCTGGAAATCGGCTATTTGAGTATGAATTCCTTTTATTCTACCCAATCCGCGTAAAGCGAAAACACTAGCGGGGAAACAACCGAAGAGTAAAACTACAAAATGATAACCGGGAAAGCCGCCGTGCCCCGCATCGTTAGTAGTTAATAGCTCCCATTGTCTAATAGTGAATTCAATTAAGAAATCGGGGCCATGCAAACTAGCGTCAATGCCAAACCACAGTAAAAATACCAACAAGGCTGCGAATGAATAGATAAAGAAATTCTTCAGGCTTAATCCAAAGCGGAAAGAATGAAGGAAGGCATAAACTAAAACAGTTAGAAATATTATGAGATAAGCTACTGGGCCTTTGGTTAGGATGGCTAAACCAACGGAAACCCCACCTATAATTAAGTAATAGTGTGCTTTATGCGAAAGAAAAACGCGGTCAATATTATTCACCTTCCACAAAAAGTGAATCAGGAAAAATAATCCGTTAAAAATGAAAAAGTTGAAAAGCGGATCGATAATACCACTCTTAAAATAAAGGAAGGGCAAAATACTACCGAACCAGCTAAGAGCCCATAAATAACCAAATTTACGGTCTACCAAAAATTTCCCACTGATGTATAAAAAGGGCAAAACGATGATACCTAATAAGGCATTGGGAAAACGGGCGGCAAATTCGCTAATGCCAAAAATTGACATGGCTATAGCCTGAAACCAGAAAAACAGCGGCGGCTTTTCGGTGAAACGCTCGTAATTGATCTGCAATTGCAACCAATCGCCCGTAACTACAATTTCGCGGGCTAACTCGGCAAAATTTATTTCGTCCCAGTCAAATAAGTGAACCCCACCCAAAAAGGGCAGAAAGAATAGGGCTGCTATAAATGCCCAAAACCAAGTGTTTTTATCGAAATACTTCATGTGAGATCAATCCATTTTTTCGACCAAAATTCAGATTTAAGTCGTTGCGCCCAATAGCTCGCAATAAAAGCAATAAAAGTCCCTAAAAGGGCTCCGGCGGTAACATCGCGTAAAAAGTGCATCGATAAATACATACGCGAGTAGGCTACTCCTACTGCTATTAATAAGCACATTATTTTCCATGGCCATTTAGCCATGCTTATTGCTATTAAACCCCAAGCCGCAAAGGCCGCGGTAGTATGTCCACTGGGGAAAGAGCGGTAATAATGTGGCTTTACGCCGGGTATTTGTCGTAAATCCTTAGCAATTATTTCAAAATACTTTATGGGCCTCGGCTCTTCTTTATGAAGCTGTTTAAGCACGCCGCTAAGCACAAGGGTAAGTAAAGCTGCTAACAACAGAGAAAAACTGAAATATCGCTTTACAAAAAGTGCCGGCACTAACAGTATGGGGAAAATAATACCATCACCCAAATACGTATAAATAGGAAAAAAGGCATCTGCCCATGGAGCGTGAATTCCATTTATAAACAGGTGAATTTCCTCTTTGGAGTAATTTCCCAAAAAATAAGCAGCCCCAATTACACAAAGTGCTACTAGGGCTAAATATATTCTATGTTGACGAAAATGGGCCGTCAAGCTCATTTTAT
>PZPB01000046.1 GCA_003045865.1 Bacteroidota bacterium
CTTTTTAGCGATAGACTGCAAATGAGATGCGAGCAACATATAAGCCCACTGCGGCACTATGGCATCGGCGCTACAATATAGGGCCACATAAGCGCCAGCGTATTGCTCCCAATCGTGCTCTTTTAAATAAGCTCGGAAGTCTTTTTCGCGTAAGATTAAGCCTTCGTAAAGCCAAGGACTAATATCGACCGAAAGCCGGGGTCCACGTGGATAGTAATCTTCTAGTGAAAGGGTTATTAATCCACTTTCGGCTACTTTGTTCTTAATCTCTTCCATGCTACAAAAAGCCTAGTTCAAGCATCGCTTCCTCGCTCATCATGTCTTTGGTCCAAGTAGGCTCGAAAGTAATTTCTACTTCCACCTCTTTTACCTCCGTTACGGTGCCCGCTTTTTGTTTCACCTCTTCGGGAAGACTTTCGGCCACCGGGCAATTCGGTGAGGTAAGGGTCATTAAGATTTTTACATCTCCCTCTGTACTTACCTGCACATCGTAAATTAAGCCTAACTCGTATATATTTACTGGTATTTCAGGATCGTAGATTGAACGTAGCACATCTACAATATCATCTCCTACCTTTTGCATTTCCGCATCTGTCATCCTTGGCAATTTTAAGCTTTAGCGCCTTGCATAGCTAGCGCATAAAATTTCATTTGTTTAATCATACTTAACAAGCCGTTGGCTCGCGTGGGACTTAGATGCTCTTTCAAACCAATTTGGTCTATAAAAGACACATCTGCAGCAGCAATATCTTCCGCTTTTTGTCCATCAAAAACTCGCACCAATAAGGCTATCAACCCTTTGGTTAAAATAGCATCCGCATCGGCAGTATAACCAATAGCATCGGCATTACCCTCGGCGTGCAACCACACCTGGCTCTGACATCCCTTAATAATATTATCCTCCGTTTTGTATTGCTCGTCGATAATTGGAAGCGACTTACCCAAGTCAATTAGGTATTCGTAGCGCTGCATCCAATCATCGAACATCGCAAATTCGTCGATAATCTCTGTTTGTACTTCCTTAATGCTTAACATCTTAAATCGTATTTACAAGGTGAACATGGCTTACGGCCAAATCCTTCTTGGTTTTGGCGCTGAAACAATCAGCGAGTTCAATTTTTTCTAAGTCGGCAATGCTTCCCGGGCGGAAATCCTTAGCAGAGATGTGCAGCTCTAACTGCTTATACAACTCCTCATAATCACTTAAGCGCCAACGGTTTTGCGGTTGCACATCATTATCTATTCGCTGCCAAGCCTCAGGGCTAAAGCGCAGGAAGTTATAGATGGTAATCGAATTATCGAGATGGGCAAAATGATCCGACATATCAATAAAATGACTCATCAGTCCATTTTGTTTAAGCACCCTTTTAAATTCTACTAGGATATTGCGTAATACCCCCGCATGTACGTGTTCAAACACATTATTACTATGGACCAAATCGTAGGTTCCATCCTCATCCTTAAGACCTTGCGCATCGCCCACCCAGTATTCGAAATTAAAAATTACCAATAAGGTTTGGTAGGAAGCTTCGGCTACCTTAATTTTTAAAAGTTGACTGATCCGCTCCGGCAAGAAGTACTTTTTTAAATGTTCGAGTTTCCCCGCCTTAAACCATTCCTGATATTTCTCAATAGTTTCCCCAAAAGACTCTTTAGTCATTAAAGGATTGAGGTCGATACTAGTACAATTTTTCGCGCCCGCCAAATACATAGCTATCGGAACCACTGGGTACCAACCTGTTCCTAATTCGAGGCTGCAAAACTGGCCTTGCGGCAGATGCGTTCTAAAATGCTTAAGGTGGTCTTCGGCATGCACCAGTTTATCACCAAAATAATCGTCGCTTAAGCGCACGCCCTTGGTAATATTTTTTTGAAACCAGAAGTTCACCTTATGGCTATTGGGTAGCCATGAAATCAACTTTTGAATAATTGCCTTAAGCACCCATTTTTTCATGCCTTCTAACTTAACATCGCTACTCCTTTTTGCAGAGCCGCAATCATTTGGTCTATTTCAGATTTGGTATTATAAAAGGCAAAACTTGCTCTTAAGGTACCGGGAATATTAAAGTACTGCATAATTGGCTGGGTGCAATGATGCCCGGTACGCACCGCCACGCCTAACTTATCGAGGATCACGCCTAAATCGTAAGGATGAATATCGCCAATTAAAAAAGACACCACACTCGTTTTGTATTCCGCTTCCCCAAAAATGCGAAGATTGGGGAAATTAGCCTTCAACTCTTGGGTAGCATATTCTAAAAGCTCTTGCTCGTAGGCAGATATGTTTGCTAAACCAATTTCGTTTACATAATCAACCGCCAATCCCAAACCAATGGCTCCAGCAATATTAGGCGTACCCGCTTCAAATTTATGGGGCAGAGCAGCATAGGTAGTTTTCTCGAAACTTACCTCAGCAATCATTTCGCCGCCCCCCTGATAAGGAGGTAATTCATTCAGTAAGTCTTCTTTGCCGTACAAAATTCCGATTCCGGTAGGACCGAAAAGTTTGTGACCACTTAAGACGTAGATATCGGCATCTAAGTCCTGCACATCAATTTGCAAATGCGGTGCCGCTTGGGCTCCATCAATAAGTACCTTGGCTCCCACTGCATGGGCCATAGCAATCATTTCCTTCACAGGATTGATGGTTCCTAAAGCATTAGAAATATGATTTACCGCTAACCATTTCGTTTTAGCCGTCAATAGCTTTTGGAAGGCATCTAGCGAAAGCTCGCCTTTACCATTAATGGGGATTACCTTTAATAGGGCTCCAGTTTGCTCGCATAACATTTGCCAAGGAACAATATTGCTATGATGCTCGAGGTGCGAAATAATTATCTCGTCGCCCTCTTTAATTGAACCCTTTGCTAAAGAACTGGTAAGCAGATTTATGCCATCGGTAGTCCCTTTGGTGAAAATGATTTCCTGCAATTTCGCCGCATTTATATGCCTTTGCATTTTAGCGCGTGCTCCCTCCATGGCATCGGTAGCCAAACCACTAAGGTGGTGAACGCCACGATGCACATTACTATTTATGGTTCGGTAATAAGTATCTACTCCTTCAATAACCTTAAGTGGTTTTTGCGTAGTTGCGGCATTATCGAAATAAACCAAAGGCTTTCCGTTTACCTCTTGATCTAAAATGGGAAAATGCGCACGAATAGACTGAATATCAAGCATAAATTTATGGGGCTACAGAGCTGAAAGAATAGTTAATTCTTAAAAATTATAATTCAAAATCGAGGTTAACATTTAGCTTATTGGCAATTTGCTTATTTAGGCGCTTACGCAGAGCGGGTATTTTTACATTCCGCAAAGCATTATTAGCAAAAGCGTATAACAACAAGGCCTTCCCTTCTTTTTCAGGGATACCTCTCGTCATCATGTAAAACAAGGCATCATCGTCTAGCTGACCAATGGTGCAGCCGTGTGAACACTTAACATCGTCGGCATAAATTTCCAACTGAGGCTTGGTGTCAATCGACGCTTTATCAGTTAGCAATACATTGTTATTTTGTTGGAAAGCGTTGGTTTTTTGCGCATGAGGATGCACCATAACTTTACCATTAAAAATGCCTTTCGCATTGCCATCGTAAATACCCTTGTACATCTCATCGCTGAAGCAATTAGGTACTTTATGATCTACCAAAGTGTGGTGATCTACCGTTTGCCCATCGCTAATGATGGTAATACCATCTAAGGTACTTTCGGTATGCTCTTCCTCTAAAAAGAAGTTGAGATTGTTGCGAACGAATTTATTTCCAAAAGAGAAAGTACCCACATTAACACTAGAATTGCGGTACTGCTTAATGCTAGTACTGTCGATTAATGAAGCGGTATCATTATCGTTTTGAATTTTATAATAATTGAGACGCGAGGAGCGTAAAGCGAAAATTTCGGTAGCCGTATTGGTTAAAACCGCGCTTTCACTTAAACTCTGGTGACGCTCTATAATCGTTACCTCCGCATTTTCCTCCACTACCACTAAGTTACGAGGCTGGGTCATTATTTCATGACCATGATCGGTGCTAACAAAAAGAAGCTCTACTGGCTTGTCGGCTGTAATATTCTTTTTGATGCGAATAAAGGCGCCTTCTTTGGCAAAGGCCGTATTCACAGCAGCCAGAGCCTCATCTTTCGGCAGAGCTTTAGCGAAATACTCATCGCTTACATCTTTGTATTTATTTAGCATATTGCTAAAGGTGCAAACGTCAAAACCCTGGTGGGTGGTTTCGCTTAACCAAGAGCTGTAAACTCCGTCTACAAAAACCAATTTATAAGTATCCTGATCGCTTAAAAAAAAGCGTTTGATATCCTTAAACTCTACCGAAGTGTCTTCCTTTGGGAAGATGCGGTAATCGGGTTTCAAGATCGGTTTCAGGTTAGTGTAGCGCCATTCTTCGTGACGTTTAGTAGGGAAACCCATCTGCAAAAAGCGCTGAAATGCCTCACGACGTAATGCGTGCACGGTACTCTGTGCCTCACCGTTTAACTCGTTTTCAAGAACGAGGAAAGACGATTCTAATTTATCTTTTAATGCCTCCATTTTAAATCAATTTTTAGCAATTCGACTTAAAGGGCTGCTTCTTCCTTCAACCAATCGTATCCTTTAGACTCTAATTCGTGTGCGAGACTTTTATCGCCACTTTTCACTATTCTCCCTTGGTGTAAAACGTGTACAAAATCGGGTACGATATAGTCTAAAAGGCGCTGATAGTGGGTAATTACGATAATCGCATTTTTCTCACTCTTCAGTTTATTTACACCATTGGAAACAATGCGCAGCGCATCGATATCCAAACCAGAATCTGTTTCATCGAGGATCGCCAATTTGGGATCTAGCATCGCCATTTGGAAAATCTCGTTACGTTTCTTTTCACCGCCAGAAAAACCGGTGTTTAAAGAACGACTCAAAAAGGCGCTATCAATTTCCAAGAGACCCATTTTCTCGCGCATCTGCTTGAGCATAATATTGGCGGGCATCGGTTCTTGGCCGCGTGCTTTACGTATTTCGTTAATGGCAGTTTTAATGAAATTGGTAACCGTTACTCCCGGAATTTCCACCGGATATTGGAAGGACAAAAAGATACCCTTATGTGCTCTTTCATCGGCATCAAGGTCACTTAAATCTTCGCCTTCAAAATCGATATGACCAGCGGTAATTTCGTAGTCTTCACGACCAGCAATTACCGATGATAAGGTACTTTTACCCGAGCCATTTGGGCCCATAATTGCGTGAATCTCACCGGGTTTAACCTCTAAATTTATTCCTTTTAAAATCTCTTTATCTCCAATATTAGCGTGGAGATTAGTAATTTTTAACATAGCTTTATTTCTACAATTCTTAACCTACTGAACCCTCTAAACTAATGGCGAGAAGCTTTTGTGCTTCTACCGCAAATTCCATGGGCAACTGATTTAATACATCTTTACAATAACCGTTTACAATAAGGGCAATGGCTTCTTCCTCGCCAATACCTCTTTGCTTACAGTAAAATATTTGGTCTTCACCAATTTTCGAGGTAGTTGCTTCATGCTCTACTTTCGCGCTCTTGTTTTGTGTTTCGATATAGGGGAAAGTGTGGGAACCACAGCTGCTGCCCATTAAAAGCGAATCACACTGCGAGAAGTTACGCGCATTTTCAGCACGGGGACCAATTTTCACTAATCCGCGATAGCTTCCATTACTTTTTCCGGCACATATACCTTTACTGATAATGGTACTCTTGGTGTTTTTACCCAAGTGAATCATTTTGGTACCCGTATCGGCTTGCTGATAATTATTCGTTACTGCCACCGAGTAAAATTCCCCTACGGAATTCTCTCCCTTTAAGATACAAGAAGGATATTTCCAAGTTACTGCAGAACCCGTTTCTACCTGAGTCCACGAGATTTTAGCATTACGCTCGCAGATGCCTCTTTTCGTTACAAAATTGAAAACACCACCCTTGCCATTTTTATCGCCGGGGTACCAGTTTTGCACAGTAGAGTATTTTATTTCGGCATCGTCTAGAGCCACTAATTCTACTACGGCTGCATGCAGTTGATTCTCATCGCGCATGGGTGCAGTACAACCCTCTAAATAAGACACATAACTACCTTCATCGGCAATTAATAAAGTACGTTCGAACTGCCCTGTTCCCGCTTCGTTAATTCGGAAGTAAGTACTCAGTTCCATCGGACAGCGCACTCCTTTCGGGATATAGCAGAAACTCCCATCGGTAAAAACAGCCGAGTTTAGCGCCGCATAGAAATTATCGCTTCTTGGCACGACCGTACCGAGATATTTTTTTACCAATTCGGGATAATCCTTAATGGCATCTGAAATAGAGCAAAAGATAATGCCCATTTCTCCCAGCTTTTCGCGGAAGGTGGTTTTCACCGAGATGGAATCTACTACCACATCCATAGCTACGCCCGAAAGACGTTTTTGCTCATCTAGGGAAATGCCTAATTTAGCGAAGGTTTTCAGTAATTCTGGATCCACCTCATCGAGGCTTTCCAATTCTTTTTTACGCTTTGGTGCCGAATAAAATGATATTGCTTGTAAGTCGGGCTTAGTATAATGAACGTTCGCCCATTCGGGTTCGGTCATTTTCAAAAACTGCTTATAAGCATCTAATCTCCAATCGGTCATCCATTGTGGCTCGCCTTTTTTAGCCGAAATAATGCGAATAACATCTTCGTTTAAACCAGGAGGAACTTTATCAGACTCTATGTCGGTATAAAAACCATATTTATATTCCGAAGCGGTAACTTCATCTAGGTAACTCTCTTCTGTTTTCATAATGAGATTTAAAAATTAAACCGCGAAGCTTTCGCCGCAGCCACATGTGCGTGAAGCATTGGGATTGTTAAAGGAGAATCCTTTGCCATTTAATCCGCCGCTATATTCGAGGGTGGTGCCAATTAGATATAAAAAGCTCTTCTTGTCTACCACTATCTTTACATCTTGATCTTCAAAAAGTTTATCACTTTCCTTTATTTCCGAATCAAAATCTAGTTTATAAGACAAGCCGCTGCAACCGCCGCTATCCACTCCTACCCTTATGTATGTATTTTCTAGCACTTTTCCGCTTTCGCTAAGAAGGCTCTCCAAGCGCGCTTTCGCGGTTTCTGAAACCTGTATCATACGCTATTTAGATTTAGTCAAAATTAATGCAAAGGTAAGCAATCGCTATTCTTTATAAAATAGGCAGCGGCATTATTCTGATAGTTTAGCGATATCTTAAGAATTGATTTCCGTTAGGGTGGCTAACATTTCTAGCTTCTTGCACGCAGTTTTAGAATCTAAAAGCCCGCCACTAGCAAAACCCATCTGACTGATTAGTCTTCCACTCACTTGAAGGCAGAAGTCTTTACCCAATGTAAAAACACAGAAAAGAGCGCACCCAGAAGCTCAGCTCTAGTAAAATCTTAGTCTAAACTTGATTGCAAATCCTTTCTTTATGCCGAATAAAAACAGGCTTATTTGGCTACTTTTGCAAAATGGCAGAAGAAAGAGAAGAAGAGTTTACCAGTTTAGATAAAATTGGCGAGTTTGGCTTAATTAAAAGATTAACGCAAAATTTTCCCCTTAACCAATCCTCCAGTATAAAAGGTATTGGCGATGATGCCGCTATCTTGGAATTTTTAAGCGGCCGCGTATTAGTAAGTACTGATATGTTGGTGGAAGGCGTACATTTCGACCTAAGCTATATGCCGCCACAACACCTTGGCTATAAAGCAGTGGTGGTAAACCTTTCGGACATTTATGCCATGAACGGCCGTCCTACCCAAATTACTGTAAACCTTGCCATTAGCAACCGTTTTGGCATTGAGTACCTCGATAAAATTTATGAGGGAATTCGCAAGGCCTGCGAGGTGTATGAAGTTGATTTGGTTGGCGGCGATACCACTTCTTCTTATTCTGGTTTAACCATCAGCATAACTGCTATTGGCGAAGTAGAAGAAGGTCAAGAAGTTTTGCGCTCCGGCGCCAAAGAAAAAGATTTGGTGGTGGTTAGTGGCGATTTAGGCGGTGCTTATATGGGTCTACAAATTTTAGAGCGGGAAAAACGAATCTTTAAAGAGAACCCCGATATTCAGCCAGAGTTAGACGGAAACGAATACGTTTTAGAACGTCAGCTTAAACCCGAAGCGCGCAAAGATATTCCCGAATTACTGCGCAAATTGGGGGTTAAACCCACCGCTATGATTGACATTTCCGACGGACTAAGCTCGGAAGCCTTGCATCTTTGCGAAAGCTCAAAACTCGGTATCCAATTATACGAAGAGAAAATTCCCATCGACCCTACGGTTTATAAATTAGCAGAAGAGTTTAAGCTTAATGCAACAACAGTTGCCCTAAATGGTGGCGAAGATTACGAACTACTTTTTACTATTCCGTTAGAAGACCACGACAAAATAAAAGGCAATCCACACCTTAGTGTGATAGGCCACATGTTAAGCGATAGCAAGGAAAAAAACCTGGTTACCCGAGATGGAAAATACATTCCGCTTAGTGCTCAAGGATGGAATTCGTTCGAATAGTTAAAACTAAAAATTAGAGTCTAGTTTATTCGCTAATAAATCGCTGTCCCTTTGAGGGCATAGCTTTTGCTATTTCACATTTTGCAACAGCAGGGTACCAAAACTCTTGTTATCTGTCATAAATTGTCAAAACTTACAAGAAATAAGGCATTTTACGTATTGCCCTATTTTTAGGCTCCCCCTATTTTAGCGACAGCTTTAAGCCTTAACCAAGCATACACAAAGGGTTGAACCTTAATCTAATCTGAACCCGCCTGATTAAAACCGTTTCCAAAATCTCATAGTTTATGGAAGCGGTTTTTTATGTTTTGGCTAAAAACTGCTTTAAACCTAACATTAGTTCTTCAAAATTCTCAATATGGCTCATGTGGCCTTCACTAAGAATAAGCGGCTCAACCGCTTCATGAAAAAACTGTTCTTCTAATTGCTCCCAAGCCAGCACAGGATCCTTTTGCGAGGCCACAAATAAAATAGGGTAAGGCGCAAAATTTAAAATCACTTCGCGATCAATGCGAATTTTCATCCCTTCCAAAGCGGCTACAATACCCTGCGCGGAAGTTTTGAGCGCTTCTTCTTTGGCCCATTTTACTGCTGCTTGGTATTTCTGACGATTAACCGATCTAAATAAAAGGGGTATAGAGTTACGGACGTATGATTTCGGGTTGCGCTTCACCAAGCTTATCGCTCTATCGCGGTTATGCTGGCGCTCTTCACTATCGGCCCTTGCGGTAGAATTCATTAAAACCATCCCTTTCAACATATCGGGATAACGATCGGCTAAAGCCAAAGCCACGTAACCACCCATGGAATGTCCCACCACTATTGCACGACGAATTTTCAGGTGATCGAGCATGGCCTTCACCACTTCCGCCATTTCTTCCATACTGTGCACGTAAGCGAGGTTTTCACTTTCCCCATGACCTGGCAAATCGAGTGTAATGCAACGGTACTTTTTAGGTAAAGCTTCTATAATATTACTCCACATAAAACGGTTTTCTAAAAAACCATGCAAAAAAACTACCGCTGTTCCCTGCTCGGAATCGGAAGCTTTAAATTGGGTATTTTTATAGCTAAAGTTGAAATGCTGCAAATGAAAAATTTTGACAAATTTACGGAGACCGCTTTAAACCCACTATTTATGAAAGGTCTGAGGTCTAATTTCACATCGAACTGAGATTTTAAATAGATTTTCTAGTAATTCCAAAGAGAAAAACCGCCTTAATCTTTCGACTAAGGCGGCTCTGATACGGTATAAAAATAGACTAGCTATTCATAAAATCTTCTATTTCAGCTACTTCTTTGGGAATACCACTGGTCATATTGAGGTTGGCTTTTTCGCCGATTACGATATCATCTTCAATACGAATACCGATACCTTCTTCGGGAATATAAATTCCGGGCTCGCAAGTAAAAGCATTGCCCACTTCCATTTTCACGTCCCAGTGACCCACATCATGCACATCTAAACCAATATAATGAGAGGTACCATGCATGAAATACTTTTTGTAAGCCGGCCAAGCGGGATCTTGATTCTTCACATCCGTCTTGTCTATTAATCCTAGTTGAATTAATTCGGCAGTCATTAAATCACCCACTTCTTTGTGGTATTCGTGCAACTGATTTCCAGGACGTAATAAATCGAGGGATGTTTTTTGCACGCGTAAAACGGCATTATACACTTCCGCTTGACGCTTGGTAAATTTGCCATTTACCGGAAAACAACGGGTTACATCGCTGGCATAATTAGCGTACCAATTACCGCAATCGAAAAGTACTAAATCGCCGTCCTTACATTCTCTATTGTTCTCAATATAATGCAAAACGCAAGCGCTGGCACCACTGGCAATAATGGGCGTATAACTGAAATCCGTGGCGCCGTTTCGTTTGTATTCGTGAATAAACTCCGCTTCCAGTTCGTATTCCATCACACCTGGCTTTAAGAACTTCATTACTCTTAAAAAAGCCTTAGTATTAATGGCAGAAGCCTTCGTCATCAAATCTATTTCAATGGGCGACTTTATAGCACGTAAGCTGTGCATAATTGGCGCGGCACGTTCATACTCTTGCAAGGGGTACTTTTCCATAAGCATCTTCCGAAAGCGATCGTCGCGCGTTTCCACGGGAGAAGCGGCACGTAAATGCTCGTTCGAGTTTAAATAAACCGACTTCGCCTGACAGATCACTTCTCTTAAAACCTTGTCGAATTCGCTTAGCCAATAAATAGTTTGCACTCCACTTACCTCAGTAGCCTGCTTTTTGCTAAGTTTTTCCCCTTCCCAACGAGCAATTTGATCGTTGGTTTCCACTAGGAATAAGATTTCTTTATGATTGGGATTAAAAGCATCTGGGAAAACCACCAAAATACTCTCTTCTTGGTCTACGCCAGATAAGTAAAATAAATCGCGATTTTGCACGAATGGCAAGGTACCATCGGCGTTAGTAGGCATTATATCGTTGGCATTAAAAATAGCCATCGCTCCGGCGGGCAGATGCGTAGCCAAACGTTTACGGTTTTCTATAAACAGCTTAGAATCAATTGTGTCGTATCTCATGCTAAATATTTGATGTATCGCAAAGGTAAGAAGATAGGCTGCTCTCGCAATTCCTAAGCAGCAGGAGTTCTTGTAATCATTCTAAATAAATTTAGGCGTTGGCATGTCCCTAGTACTTGTTAAATTTGCGCAAACACAGAACACAGCAACAAACTATGGCAAACTCAGGGCTTTTAGGCTCATCCATCGCTAAAAAGTATTGGATGTCGCTTACAGGATTATTCTTAATATCCTTCTTAATCGTGCACCTACTGGGCAATTTGCAGCTTCTCGACCTCAGCGCAGAAGGGCAAGAACAGTTTAATATCTACGCTAAATTCATGACTAGTTTTCCGCTAATTAAAATCACGAGCTACTTCTTGTATGCTAGTATTGTGTTTCATGCAGTAGATGGAATATACCTCGCCATTCAAAACCGCAAGGCCCGTCCCGAGCGCTATGCAAGTTACAAGCCCAATCGTAACTCTATTTGGGCATCGCGCAATATGGGCCTTTTAGGTACAATTATCTTAGCCTTTATCATTTTACACATGAGCCAATTTTGGTACACCATGCACTGGGGTGAAATTGGTATGGATGCAAACGGAAACAAAGACCTTGCTGCCGTTGTTATCAAAACCTATCAAGATGGAACTGCTGGTTTAATTATGGCATTGCTTTATGTAATTGCCATGGCCGCCGTAGCTTTTCACTTGTACCACGGTTTTCAAAGCGCCTTCCAAACTTTAGGCATTAATCATAATCGTTATACTCCGCTAATTAAAAAAGTTGGCGCTGCCTTTTCGATTATTGTGCCCTTGGCCTACGCTATCATTCCCGTATTTGTATTAATGGCAAAAAATTAAAAGATAGATTATGAAGTTAGATTCTCGCATTCCCGAAGGCCCATTAGAAAAGAAATGGCAAAATCATAAAGCCAACATCCGTCTAGTTAACCCCGCCAACAAAAGAAATATTGACGTAATCATCATCGGTACTGGTTTAGCCGGTAGCTCTGCTGCTGCTTCCCTTGCGGAGATGGGTTATAATGTAAAGGCATTCTGTTTTCAAGATTCTCCTCGTCGTGCGCACTCTATTGCCGCGCAAGGAGGTATTAATGCCGCAAAAAACTATCAAAATGATGGCGATTCTGTGTATCGCCTTTTCTACGATACCATTAAAGGGGGCGATTACCGTTCGCGTGAAGCCAACGTTTACCGCTTGGCCGAGGTATCTGCTAATATTATTGACCAAGCAGTAGCGCAAGGGGTTCCCTTTGCCCGTGAATACGGCGGAACCCTTGATAACCGCTCTTTTGGTGGGGTTCAGGTAAGTCGTACCTTTTATGCTAAAGGTCAAACCGGACAGCAGTTATTATTAGGTGCTTATTCGGCTTTAAGCCGTCAAATTTCGAAAGGCAAGGTGAAATTATACAACCGCCACGAAATGCTTGACGTTGTAACCGTAGACGGTAAAGCACGCGGAATTATCGCCAAAAACTTAGTAACTGGTAAAGTAGAGCGCTTCGGAGCGCACGCCGTAGTTATTGCTTCAGGTGGATATGGAAACGTATTCTACCTTTCTACCAACGCCATGGGATCTAACGGTTCTGCCGCTTGGAAAGCCCACAAAAAAGGCGCTGCTTTTTCTAACCCTTGTTTCACACAAATTCACCCTACCTGTATTCCTGTTTCTGGCTCGCACCAGTCTAAGCTTACGCTGATGAGTGAATCTTTACGAAACGACGGTAGAATTTGGGTTCCAAAAGATCTTAAAGACGCCGAAGCTATTCGTGAAGGCAAATTGAAAGCAACCGATCTTCCCGAAGAAAAAAGAGATTATTACCTAGAGCGCCGCTACCCAAGTTTCGGAAACTTGGTACCACGTGATGTTGCTTCGCGTGCCGCCAAAGAACGTTGCGATGAAGGTTTCGGCGTAAACAAAACAGGAGAAGCCGTTTATTTAGATTTTGCCGCTGCCATTGAGCGTTATGGTAAAACTGAAGCCAATATTCAAGGTATCGACAATCCTACTAAAGAGCAGGTAAAAGAATTAGGAACCAAAGTGGTGGAAGCCAAATACGGGAACCTTTTCGCCATGTACGAGAAAATCGTAGACGACAATCCTTACCAAACACCCATGATGATTTATCCCGCGGTACACTATACCATGGGTGGATTATGGGTGGATTATAACTTAATGACCAATGTTCCCGGATTATTCGCCTTAGGTGAAGCTAACTTCTCCGATCATGGTGCCAACCGCTTAGGAGCTTCAGCCCTTATGCAAGGTTTAGCCGATGGTTATTTCGTAATCCCTTATACTATTGGTGATTACCTTTCAGAAGAAATTAGAACAGGTGCCATTGATACCAATCACGAGGCATTCGCTACTGCAGAAGCAGAAGTAAATGAAACCATCGACAAACTTTTAACTAAGACCACGAAAAAGCATTCTGTAGATCATTATCACCGTGCCCTCGGTAAAATTATGTGGGACAAATGTGGTATGGCCCGTAATGCTCAAGGTTTACAAGAAGCCATTAAAGACATTCGTGCTTTAAGAGCAGAGTTTTGGGAGAGTGTAAACGTTCCTGGATCTAAAAATGAAATGAATCCTGAGTTGGATAAAGCCATGCGCGTGGCCGACTTTATGGAATTAGGCGAGTTAATGTGTCAAGATGCGCTTACACGAGAAGAATCTTGTGGAGGCCACTTTAGAGAAGAATTTCAAACTGAAGAAGGTGAAGCACTGCGTCGCGACGAAGAATTTGCCTTTGTTAGCTCTTGGCAATACACTGGTAACCCAAGTGAAGCCGAGTTAATTAAAGAGGATTTGATATTCGAAAATGTTGAATTGAAAACACGCAGCTACAAGTAAAATTGGCCTCGAGCCTTAAAAAATTAGAAGCATGGATTTAAAATTAAAAATTTGGCGTCAAGCTAATACCGACAGTAAAGGAAGCTTAAAAGACTATCAAGTTAAGAATGTAAGTGCCGACAGCTCTTTCTTAGAAATGATGGATCAGTTAAACGAAGAATTAATTGATAAAGGCGACGATCCCGTTGCTTTCGATCACGATTGCCGCGAAGGCATCTGCGGTATGTGCTCGATGCACATTAACGGCGAACCGCATGGACCAGAATCTGGCACCACAACTTGCCAACTGCATATGCGTAAATTTAAGGATGGTGATACCATTTATGTAGAGCCTTTCCGCGCCAAGGCCTTTCCAGTATTAAAAGATTTAGCGGTAGATCGTGCCGCCTTAGATCGTGTTATTCAAGCCGGTGGTTTCGTGTCGGTTAACACTTCTGGTAATACCATTGATGCTAACGCCATTCCAGTGCCTAAGGCAGATGCAGATGCAGCCTTTAATGCAGCGACTTGCATCGGTTGTGGAGGCTGTGTGGCCGCTTGTCCTAATGCATCGGCAATGTTATTCGTGTCCGCCAAAGTTTCACAGCTATCGCTTCTACCGCAAGGCAAAGTAGAAGCTAAAGAACGCGTGACCAGTATGGTAAACCAAATGGACTTAGAAGGTTTTGGTAACTGCTCTAATGTTGGCGCTTGTGCGGAAGAGTGCCCGGTAGGGATTTCTCTAGAAAATATCGCGCGCATGAATCGTGAGTACCTAAGCGCAAGCCTAACTAGTAGCAAATAAGCGAAAATTATTTTCTTTTTATCTAGCCCTGCCGCTTAGGCAGGGTTTTTTTTGATCCATAATAAGTAGAGGCTTTAGGAGTTATAAACAGAAGATTGATTCTTTAGCTTCTTGCCAATATATTTCCGAGCATTAATATGTACTTTTGTCCCTTAAATACTAATCTACCTTGTCTGAAGCGCTAGTCGTCATACCTACTTATAATGAAAAGGAAAATATCGAACGAATTATTCGCACGGTATTCGCCCTCCATTCTGACTACCACGTTTTAATAGTTGATGACAACTCGCCCGACGGGACGCAAGAAATTGTAAAACACTTGCAAGGTGAGTACGAACACAAACTTTTCCTTTTACCTAGAGCAGGAAAACAAGGTTTGGGCACTGCTTATTTAGCTGGTTTCAGCTGGGCTTTAAAAAAAGATTATCAGTTTATCTTTGAGATGGACGCCGATTTTTCGCATGACCCTAAAGACTTGGAGCTACTTTATAAAACCTGCAAGGAAGAAAAATTTGGGATGGCCATTGGCTCGCGTTATGTGAAAGGAGTAAATGTAGTAAACTGGCCCATGAGCCGAGTTCTATTAAGCTATTTCGCTTCGCGCTACGTGCGCATTATCTTAAGCATTCCTGTGGAAGACACTACCGCTGGATTTGTATGCTTCCGCAGAGAAGTGCTAGAAAAAATAAATTTTAAAAAGATTCGTTTCGTTGGCTATGCCTTTCAAATCGAAATGAAGTTTATTACCCATAAACTAGGATTTAAAATAAAGGAAGTGCCCGTTATTTTTACCGACCGAACCTTAGGAACTTCTAAAATGAGTTCAGGTATTATTAACGAAGCCGTTTTTGGCGTGCTAAAATTAAAACTGCGTAGCCTTTTAAAGCGCCACCTATAACCTGCTTTTGAACCATGAAAAGGAAGATTTTAATCAAAAATGCCCGTCTGGTAAACGAGGGGCAAACCATAGAGAGTGATTTATATATTGAGGATGGACGTATTGCGAAAATAGCCCCCAATCTTAGTCAACGCGATAGTGAAACCCAAATTATTGATGCCGCTGGAAGCTATGTACTCCCAGGAATCATAGATGATCAAGTACACTTCCGCGAGCCTGGCCTTACCCATAAAGGAGATATTTACAGCGAATCTCGTGCGGCTATTGCTGGAGGAATTACTTCTTACATTGAGCAACCTAATACTAAACCTGCCGCCACTACGATAGAAAAGCTAGAAGCTAAATACACAATAGCGGCAGAAAAGTCTTTTGCCAATTACGCCTTTAATATTGGTGGTGCCAACGATAACCTCGAAGAACTTAAAAAAGTAGATCCTCGTTGGGTACCAGCCGTAAAAGTTTTTATGGGAAGCAGTACCGGCAATATGCTGGTTGACGACCTAAAAGCTTTAGAAGGAATCTTCTCGCAAGTAAATCTCCCGATTATTACACACTGCGAAGACGAAGCCACAATTAAAGCCAATCTTGCGGAAGCAGAAGCCAAATATGGAGAGGCCATCCCCATGTCTATGCACCCCTTAATTCGCAGTCGTGAGGCCTGTTATAAATCATCAAGCCTTGCGGTAGAATTAGCTAAAAAATTCGGGAGTCGCTTACATGTATTCCACATTAGCACTGCCGAAGAGTGCGAGCTTTTTGACAATAAATTACCTCTCGCAGAAAAGAAAATTACCGCGGAAGCCTGTATTCATCACTTATGGTTTAACAGTGATCATTATGCCGAAAAAGGGAGTCTAATAAAATGGAACCCATCTGTAAAAGATGAAGCTGACCGTCAAGCTATTTTCAATGCTGTTTTAGACGGACGTATCGACGTAATTGCGACCGATCACGCTCCGCACACCTTAGAAGAAAAAAACAATCCTTACCTATCTGCCCCGAGCGGCGGCCCCTTGGTACAACATGCGGTTCCTGCGATGATGGAGTTTGTGCGCGACGACAAAATGAGCATTGAGATGTTGGTGGAGAAAATGTGTCATAACCCAGCCATTTTGTTTAATATAAAGGAAAGAGGGTTCTTAAAAGAAGGCTATTGGGCAGACCTCTGCATTGTAGATCCTTCGCGACCTTGGCGCGTAAGCAAAGATAATATCCTCTCCAAATGTGGCTGGTCGCCTTTTGAAGAAACAACTTTTAGAGCGCGAGTAACCCATACTTTAGTTAACGGTAGCCTCGTTTATGAAAACGGAAAAGTTTCTGAGAATAAATTCGCCCAAAGATTAGAATTTGATCGCCAAGCTTAAATATCATCTTTTTTTGGGTCTTGCCCTTCTAACGGCTTGTGCCCCCGAAGCTCCCCAGAAAACAGCGGATATTCCCGATTGGGTTATCCCTGAAGATAAGATGATAAACATTTTAACCGACGTTCATATTATTGAAGGGGCACGCATTGGCAAAAAGGTTTTAGGTGACAGCCTTTACGCCCTAGACCATTATATGAAACTTTGGGATAAGCATCATATTCGTGAATCACAATACGATAGTTCCTTTCGGTTTTACTCGCGCAACGCCGAGAAAATGGATGTGCTTTACGAGCAAGTACTCACCAATTTAAGTACGATGAGTAGCGCCGTAGAAGGCGAAATTGAAGCGGTGACGGAGCCCGAAATTGGTGCATCAAACTCTCAGGTAGAGGTAATAGACACGAGTAAAGTCACCCCAGAACGAGAAAAAGATTCGAGCGCCACCCAAAAGACAACTGCTATTTCTGCTGATAAAAGCTAGCTAAATCGGCAATGGATTTTTCCACGGGAATAAATTCATAGTCAAGGGCTTTTTTCACCTTATCATTTTCATAATAATAGAAACCCAAAGAAGTACGGGCGGTTTCTTTCGTTACCAATGGCGCCTTGCCTGTTATCCTGCTTTTTAAGGCTTCCCAACGCCATGCGAGTGCGCTCATCCACGGTTTCACTTCAACTTGTGGACCTGGCACAGCTAGCTTTTTCGCCATCAAAGCAAAAATCTCCTGGTAGGAGCGGTTTTCCGAAACCACCACAAAGCGTTCCACTTCTATATCTAGAAATACCTGAGTACGGCGTAAAATTATAGTCTCAAAATTTCAAGAAAAGGAAAACACTGCTAAGGAGCAGAAAAACGCTTTTATAAGAGGTCTGAGTCCTGTTTTTTCGCCGTACTCGGGTAATCCGTTGGTTAATGTTTTTGCATGCCCGTTAACATTACGAATTATTGTACTACTAATCTATGCTGCTCATGATGCATTCCTTGTGTAAACTGGAGTTGGTAAACGCCCGCTGCCAAACCTAGCTTAATATGATTTTTTTGCCCCTTTAAATTCTCAAAAGATCTCACCTTCTCACCATTGATATTGAGTACTTTAATAGTAAAAGGCCGCTTTTGAGGGTCCTGATTAAAAATCGTTACATTTCCATTTGGAGCGGGGTTGGGGAAAAGTTGAAGATACTGAGGATTTACCTTAATAAGAGGGGGTTCAATTCCAATAGAATTGTCCTTATAACCGAACTTTCCCCAAAAAATATTACTCTTAAATTGCTTAGGGTTAGTCGCAAGACCGGAGTAAACAACTGTGTCTGTACTTAAAGGGTATGGAATTACACTGGTGGGCCAAATTAGGGGAAGCGTAGGCTCGGTGGGTATATTGTCGACAAAAGCCGCGTTGGCCACTTTAAATTGAGAATTCATTGAGAATATGCTCAATTTATTTTTCTGCCCTTGAGAACGGTCATTTGAGTCAGATACACCAGTGAAAACCAAATAATCGTTTTCCAACCAAATACAACCAGGGAAGGCATAATCCAAATGATGATTATTGGAATCGATCAACTCAATTAAATAAGATTCAACAGTCGAATCATTAAAAAAATTAAACTTACCCACATAAAAGTCCTCATAAAAGGTATTGTTTTGGTATCTGCCTCCATTACTAAAAACCACAACATTACTATCCTTAACAAGAATTCTTGAGTGCAGGGCAATGCCATTATTTATGGGCCACATTTTTAATATTGTATCAAAGCTAGCGTTAAATAAACCAATATTTGAAGTAGACATGGTACGGTTTGAATTATAAAACTCTACATCTGCTAAATAGTGACCAAGTATTGGCGCTTCAGCTATATGACGTTTAATTTGGCCGGTGCCTTGATAACTAAATTGTTCTTGAAAGCCGGGAATTCTATCTGTAAGAATTACAGATGTTAATTGAGACTGCAAGTTGTAGCTAATTGTATAACTTTGGGGTTGTCCGCCAATAGTATTAGGTTTTGCACCATCAATCAATAACACAAGATTATTGTCAATAATATTCCCTTGCAAGCGTACCACCTCCTGCGGTAGATATACATAGAAGCTATCTAATGTCAAGTCGGCGAATTTTACTAAATTATTAGCAGCTCCTTCTTTATAAAGGCTCACAAACCAGCGTTTGTAAATGAAACCATTTTGAGCAATGTAGTCATTTGGATCTGATGAGATAAAACTAAGCGCCACTAAGCTGTCAAGGTCTCTAAAGTCAACGATATTGCTCACTGTCCTTCCAACCTGCTGGTTCATACTTAAAGCCGTTGTTGTGCAGCTAGAAAAGCTACTATCCCATTGATGCTTAATTATTGAATTAGCACTCGCAGCTGGGTCATGACCCAAGCCATAACTAGTATACAAGCCATTGTAGTCTTGTACCAATTTACTGTTAATGAAATTAGTATCACTTTTCACAAACATCACATCAATCTGTGAATAGGAATTGAATGACAAAAACAGCAGCGCTAAAAGCGCCGCTGTTTTCTGAAAAATAACTAGAGATCGAATTTTCATTCTAGGGAAATGTTGGGGTTGCCAATCCAGGAACTGCATAGCCAACAGTTAATTGGTGAGCTGCATCTGTATTAGGAAGAGTAATCGAATACATATAGGCATATCTTGCTACTCCATTTACATGTGTCTCTTCAGCAAGCATAGCACTTTCAGCCTTATCGCGCCAAGATTCTAAATCAGTATTATCTAGACAAGTATTTGACGCACCCACGAAAAAATTTGAGGTGTATTGGGTGCTACTACCAGGGTAAAAGCTAAAAGGAGTGCCGTTTGGATTAAAACCCCTTACCCAGAGACGATAATTCTGAGACCACAAAAAGCCGTAGTCTTCTACGCTGTAGTACCATAAAAGGGCATGTTCTTTAACGGGGCAGTTTACATCCATAGAGAGCTCCATAATTTTTGTGGCGTTGTAAGTAATAGGATTACCCAAACAATCCTCGGGACTAGGCTTCGCTCTTGCTTCATCAGTGGCTTGAATTTTTCTTTGGGAACAACTTAAGCGAATTGGAATTCGATTAATACCAAAAGTTAGCCTTGTACCGTCGGCATCATCCCAAAAAACATTGGTAATTGGCGCTACTGCCTCATTTCCGCTAAAACTGAAAAGGCCTAAGGTTTCCAGCCATGCAAATAAATCAGCCTCGCTAAGATACCAAATGCCATTTTCAGAAGTAG
>PZPB01000148.1 GCA_003045865.1 Bacteroidota bacterium
GTATTGGTAATTCTTTGATTGCTGATTAATATTATCAATTATGAATACCAAACCAAATACTCCTGTAACTTTTCAATGTGGCGCTATAATGCCAAACCGTTTCATGCTGGCACCTATGACTAATACCCAAAGTCAGGAGGATGGCACACTCTCTAATGCCGAATACCAGTGGTTAACGATGCGCGCAAAAGGTGGTTTTGGACTCACAATGACCTGCGCCTCGCATGTGCAATTTATTGGTAAAGGGTTTCCAGGACAATTGGGTATTTATAATGACACACATATTGAAGGTCACCGCCGTCTAGCTTCTGGTATTAAGGCCCATAATAGTTTAGCGGTCATTCAGCTGCATCATGCTGGGATGCGCACTCCTGAAGACTTAATTGGCGAACAACCTGTTTGTCCGTCAGCTATAGAAAAACATAACGCACGTGGCTTAAGTTTAGAGGAAGTTATAGAACTTCGTAACGACTTTATCACAGCTGCCGAGCGTTCACAAAAAGCGGGTTATGATGGCGTGGAAGTCCATGGAGCTCACGGCTACATACTTACTCAATTTTTAAGCGCGGACATTAACAAACGCACAGACAATTATGGTGGCAGTTTAGAAAATCGCGCACGTCTCCTTTTTGAAATTGTAGATGGAATTCGTGAGGCTTGCGGACCAGAGTTCTTGTTAAGTGTGCGATTATCTCCTGAACGTTTTGGCATGAAATTACAAGAGGCGAAAACCATTTGTAAGCAATTAATCCATGACTCCCATATTGATTTTTTAGACATCTCACTGTGGGATGTGTTTAAACAACCTGAAGAGCCCGAGTTCCAAGACAAAAGCCTATTACAACATTTTGCCGACTTAGACTATAAGCATGTAAAATGGACCGTTGCTGGAAAGATAAATTCTGGACAAGATGTGCGTAAGGTCTTAGACGCTGGTGTAGATTTTGTATCTATTGGACGATCGGCTATTTTACATCATGATTTCCCAAAGCAAGTATTGGCTCATGCAAACTTTGAACCCGCTGCATTACCTGTTTCCGAAGAGCATCTTCGAAATGAAGGTTTAGGCGATAACTTTGTCACTTATATGAAACGCTGGGATGGATTTGTGATCGATTAATCGCCTAAGCCCCTAGAAAACAAGTCATAAAATCAATTAATTAATTATATTTGTCGGTTAATTAACGGAACAGCAAACCTTTTCGGTCTAACAACAACCACAAATTCAATATGCGTTTTATTACATATTCCTTTCTGGCACTACTATGGTGCTTTCTAATCCCTTGTTCACTTATCGCGCAAAACACAACCAACACGATTAATGGGGTTGTAAAGCTTGACGAGGCTAATACCTTAGAATTCGCTTCGGTAGCCTTGTTTATAGCCAATACCAATTTTGTAAAAAGCACGATCACTGATGCTCGAGGTCGGTTTAGTCTTAAAAATATAGAATCAGGCAGCTATACCATCCGGATAGACTATATGGGTTATTCCACTTACGTTTCCGAAGTATTTAATATATCCACATCTCAAAGCGTCAACTTACCTCCTATTATCCTAAAGGAAGAAAATAACACTTTAGATGAAGTGGTCATCACTAAGAAAAAACAAATGATTGAGGTCAAAGCCGATAAGATCATTTTTAATGTAGCGAGCAGTCCAAGTGCTTCAGGAACCAATGGCTTAGATCTTTTGAAAGCAGCTCCTGGGGTAACTTTAGATTTAGATAATTCGATTTCTCTTCTAGGAAAAAGTAATGTTCAGGTGTATCTTAATGGCGTGCAATCCCGTTTGTCTGGAAATGATTTAACTACCTTTTTACAGAGTCTCACGTCTGACACTATAGAATCTATTGAAATCATTTCCAATCCTGGTGCGCAATATGAAGCTGAAGGAACAGGAGGCATTATTAATATCCGACTTAAAAAAGCAGTAGCCACAGGACTCAATGGAACCGCTGCTTCTAGTTTTACTAAAGGCGAAGAATACCGCTACAGCAACAATGTATCCTTAAACCTCGGTCTTGAAAAACTTCAAACGAGCTTTGACATCACCCAGTCGTATAATAACAATTTCGTTGGTTTTGACGATCGCAAACAACAAAACAATGTGGCACTGTTGCTCGACTCCAAAGACAACCAGATTAGAGATGGGTATAATGTTGGATTAGCACTAGAATCTCAATTAAACGACAAGCACTATGTGGGCCTTAATGGCCGTGGTATTTTTAACATTGTCGATAACAGATTAAATAGTTTTACTGATATTTTCACGGTGCAACCTCCAGAACTGTCTGAAATCTTACGCTCACAATCCTTTGCTGATGGAACTTCGGCCAATTATTTGGTTAATGGTTTTCATTTATGGACCTTAAATGATGATAGTTCTATCATCACTAATTTAAGTTTAGGTGTTTATGATAGTGAGCAAAGCACCATGCAACCCAATACCTATTTTGAGGCTGATGGTTCTACGGTTATAGAAATAGACGACGCTCAATTTGATTCGGATACACAAATCAATCTATGGTCGGCCAAAGTAGATTACGAAAAAAGCTGGGATAAACTGAGCTTTACTGCTGGTTTTAAATACGCACAAGTAAAAACTAAAAATAACTTTACGTTTTTTAATGTCGACAATCAAACTCCTGTGTTTGATCCAACAAAAAGTAACGCCTTTGATTATACTGAAAATGTCACAGCATTCTACTCCAATCTTAATTTTAAATTAAGTGAAAAATGGTCATTAAATACTGGATTACGAATAGAAAACACCGATTCTCGCGGACAGTTATTTTCTGAAGTAGACACTGATAATAATGACGTCTCACGAAACTATACCGATTATTTCCCAAATGTTGGCCTGTCTTATGACGATCAAGATAAACACAGTTTTAGCTTGGGTATCGGACGACGTATTACACGTCCTAATTACCAAGATTTAAATCCGTTTGAAAGTCCAACAAGTCAGTTAGTCGTTTGGAAAGGAAACCCTTTCCTCAATCCAAATTACATCATGAATTACCAGACCTCGTACGCGTTTCAACAGAAATATATTCTAACGGCATCGTATAGTGAAACTACCGATTTCTTTTCAAGGATTGTAGAGATTACAGGTGATGAATCGACACAGATTATCCCAAGAAATATGGAAAAAGCGACCACTTTAGGGCTTTCGCTAAGTTTCCCTGTAACACTTACCAAGTATTGGGGGCTTCAAGTCTTGGGAAACTTATCTAGAGAAACCTTTACAGGCGATGTAGAAAGTACCGTTATAGATATTGATAATACGCTCTGGAATTACCGCATACAAAACAATATAAAAATAAACTCAAATTTGTTGTTAGACGTCACTTTTACCCAGCGCAGTCGTTGGATTTGGAGAGGCTCTGTATTTATTAAAGGCACGCAAGGTCTCAGTTTTGGCATTCGTAAAGACTTCTTTGATAAGAAACTCCAATTGCGCATTACAGGAAGTGATATTCTGCGCACCGAGAGTGAATATCCTTATACTTCAGATTATGGCGGTATTGACTTAGATGGTATTTACATAGCTGATAATCGTCGTTTTGGACTAGGCCTTACGTACAACTTTGGTGGACCAAAAGCCGAAAGTAAAAATGTTAAAAGTGGACTCGACGAAGAGCTGAACCGTATCCAGGATTAGGACAAAACACCTAGAATAACGAAAGGCTAAGTAACTACTTGTATATTTAATTGCTATTTCGTAAATAATAGGACACGAGTGAAGCAAGCAACAATACGTTTACAACAATTAAATAATAGTTGATATGAAACACTTAAAAAAAATAATAAATATCCTTTTAGTTGCATTAACGATAGTCGCATGCAAGAACGAAAAGGATAAACCTAACACCGAAAAAAGTAATATTGAGCAGACTTCAAATAAAGAGAATGCTATTCAAAAAGAACAAAAGATTGTTTTTCAAAAAACATTGACCTTACAAAACATATCGTTTGATATAAAAACGACTGGAGAAGGATCTATTAGCCAGCTTTCAATTCAACCAAAAGGGTTGGAAATAGACAATCAAAACATGACACTTGAAATAGACGGACACGTTGTTAATGCAGAAATTGAAGATTTAAATTCAGATGGATTTCCCGAAATATTGATTTACACTAGGTCTGCAGGAAGCGGCAGCTATGGGAACGTCATTGGTTATTCAGTAAATAATGGAAAGTCCGTAAGTCAGATTTACTTTCCACAACTATCCGATAATAAAGAAGCCAGTATTGGATATATGGGCCACGATGAATTTGCTATTATAGAAACTAGTTTAGCACGACGATTTCCAATTTACAAAGATGGAGATACAAATAACAACCCAACGGGCGGTATGCGCCAAATACAATACAAACTAAAAGATGGTGAAGCATCTAGACTATTTGTAATAGATAAAATTAGTACGTATTAATATAAGTTGTTGACTAAAAACCAGTGTCCACAAGGGGTATAAGTCACTACTTGTTCTCGCCTACTCCATAAATTGCAAAATAATTTTCAGTTTGG
>PZPB01000149.1 GCA_003045865.1 Bacteroidota bacterium
ATTCTTCTTTTAAAGAGCTAAGGAAATCACGAAAATACTCATAACCAACACTTGGCTCAAGATCACCAAAGCTAACTTCTGGAACTAAAACGTAAGGTAGAAATAGCTCTGGTATACCCATATTTACAGCTTGGATAAACTCCTCTTTGATTTTGTCTTTAGAAAATGATGGCATGAATAAATTTTACTGAGGTCTGTTTTGGTATTTGAATGATGGTCTTGAAAATTAATAGCTTTTGAGATTTTAAAAGCCTACCGTAAAGTTGTGCATGTCTAGGGAGTTAAATATAATTGCTTTTTCCAAACAGCGAAAAAATCACCCTGATAGCCTAATATTGATCTTAGGGCTTGAAGTGAATTCTTTATGCTGTATTTTCAAGATATTAAATTCATATTTAGGGGCACTTACTATTCTTGTGGGAGAATCTAATAACCATTTTGAGCTAAATGGTGGTGTTTTTGTTGGTCAAGGAACAACTTATGATAAATCTTTTTTATTACCATTTGGAAATATTGGGTATCGTTATCAAAAACCAGAGGGCGGCTTTATTTTCAAAGCAAAATTAGGCGTATTAGGCTTGGGCTTTGGTTTGGGCTATGCTTTAAATCATCAAGTTAAAAATAGCCTAAAGCATTGCTGATAAGCAATTTCGTTTTAGTAGTATCATTATCAGAATCACGCCCGAAGTATATAGAGAATCAAAATAGCCCTGAAAAATTGAGTGAAATGAGAAATTAGAATAATACTCTACACCACTCCCGCAGCGTCAAAAATACGGCTCAAAATCGCCTCCCCTATTTTACCTATCGCCTCTTCCCCTTGCTCCTTAGGAGTGTTAGCAGGCGGTCCTTGCGGTGTGTTGTTTACATCTACGATATAAATTTTACCATCGTCTTTATTGCGTAAAACGTCTAGTTCGCCGTAGTCTAAGTGCATCGTCTGGCAAAACTGATTGATCAGTTGAATCTCCTCCGCATTAAAAATATCCTTAATGGGCTTTACTTCGGTTTTTACGGTGGTGTTTTTAAAGCGCTCTTTAATGTCGCGGTATTTCAAATACACAAAGTCCAAGCTTCCCTTTACAATGGGAACGCGGATATCTAAGACCCAATTTTCATCAAAACTATTATCAATCAGAATCTGATAAATAAAGCCTGCTTCTGTTTTAGCCAGCGGTCCTTGTAAAATCTGACCATCGTGTATCGCATTGACATCGTTTTTCTGGACAATCTTACCTTTATAACTCTGCGCATCTACGAAAGTATTGTACTCAAATACCTGTAAATGCGCGCGGTCTACCGCCACCTTGCTGATATCGCGACTGTGCAGATTTAAAACTGGAATTTTCGTCGCCAGACTTTCTAAAACTTGGAATTCTTCTCGATAGGTGGCGTATTCCCAATACACCGCTATATCTTGCTGCTTCCTCACCTTATTGCTTAAAGTATAATTAAGCGTTCGTGCCGCCTTGTATAAAGTAGAACCCCGACTGGGATAATGCGGGTGCACCAGTATGCGCTTGCGCTGAAAGCCATTCTTAAAGAAATTCCCCCAAGCAATAATGCCATGACTAAGATCTTTAAGCAGTCTTTCGAAAAAGGGCATTTTTTTATGGTAGCGATTGAAAATACCGCGTTTTAAGGATTCACCGAGACTCATCCTCTAATAATATTTAGTTCACTTAAACCTTGGTCAAATTCGCCGTACCAAGACAAATGAGGACTGCTTAAACCACAACCGCCATACTCTTCGGGGCAATAAGTTTTATCGTGATTGTAGCCACAGTTATTACAGCGACCTAAATTGTTAAACATATCCATATCGCTCCCGCATTCGAGGCAGTGCCAAAGTTTTTCGGAGCTTGGTTTCCAAGCGCAATGCGGACAGTTTACTTTTTCAATCATTTTGAGCTTACGAAATAAATCAAAATTGCTGGTTCCTATTTAAATAGTGACCTTAATTATTCAGGGAAACTAAAAATTCTCTTTCTGAATTTAAGCGCTAAGCCCATTATTCTCCTTAAATTTGCCGCCTCAAAAAATAGGCTATGCTTAACGTAAACAATGTTTCTCTTCAATTTGGTAAACGCGTTCTTTTTGAAGACGTTAACTTAAAATTCTTCGGTGATTCTTGCTATGGTATGATCGGCGCAAACGGTGCTGGTAAATCTACCTTCTTGAAAATCTTAAGTGGAGAAATTAGTCCCAACAGCGGAAACGTAAGTATAGAGCCGGGTAAGCGGATGGCGGTTTTAAGCCAAAATCACTCGGGTTTTGATCAGGAGCAGGTTTTAGACACCGTTTTGATGGGCCACAAAGAGCTCTATCAATTAATGAAGGAGAAAGATGCGCTGTATACTAAAGAAGATTTTAGCGAAGCAGATGGTATCAAAGCTTCTGAACTGGAAGATAAATTTGCGGAAATGGACGGATGGAATGCCGAAAGTGATGCCGCTTCCCTACTAAGCGGTTTGGGAATTGCCGAAAGCAGCCATTATTCTAATATGTCTGATCTCGAAGGTTCACAGAAAGTAAGGGTGCTTCTGGCGCAAGCCCTTTTCGGTAACCCAGATGTGTTAATCCTCGATGAGCCTACCAACGACTTAGACCTTAAAACAGTAGGTTGGTTAGAAGATTTCTTGCTTAATTTTAAAAATACGGTAATCGTTGTATCGCATGACCGTCACTTTTTAGATACTGTTTGTACGCACATTGCCGATATTGACTTTAAGAAGATTTCCCTTTACTCCGGTAACTACACCTTCTGGTACGAAAGCAGCCAATTGGCTATGCGTCAGAGAGCTTCGGCCAATAAGAAAGCAGAAGACAAGAAAAAGGAACTGCAAGAGTTTATTCAGCGCTTTGCGGCCAATGCTTCGAAAAGTAGACAAGCTACCAGTCGTAAAAAGCTGTTAGAAAAAATTAATTTGGATAATATGCCGGCTTCAAGTCGTCGTTATCCCGCCATTATTTTCAACCAATCGCGTGAAGCGGGCGACCAAATTTTAGAAGTGGAAGGACTTACCGCTCATTCGGAGGACGGCACCCTATTATTTAAAGATCTATCTTTCAAAATGAACCGTGGCGATAAAATCACGGTAATTAGCGATAACAGTCTGGCTATTACCGCTCTTTTCGACATTATTAACGGCGATCGTAAGCCCGAAGCGGGTACTTATAATTTCGGGCAAACTATTACCACCGCCTATCTACCGAACGAGCACGAACACTTTTTCGATACCAACGACAATCTAGTAGATTGGTTAAGAGAGTATTCGGAAAATAAGGATGAAGTTTATGTGCGTGGCTTTTTAGGAAAAATGTTATTTACCGGCGAAGAAGTGCTAAAATCAGCACGCGTACTTTCAGGAGGTGAGAAAATGCGTTGCTTAATGTCGCGTATGATGTTACAAGAAGCCAATCTTTTAACTTTCGATGAGCCCACCAACCACTTAGATTTGGAATCAATTCAAGCGCTAAACAACTCATTACAAGAGTTTAAAGGTTCGATGTTATTTACCTCGCATGACCATACTTTTACGCAAACTATTGCCAATCGTGTAATTGAGATTTTCCCCAATGGAACTTTAGATAAGTTGTTAGAATATGACGACTATATTAAAGATCCGAAGATTCAGGAGCAGCGGGAAGCGTTGAGGCCTTAATTAGACTTGAGACCGCTGCGCTTTGAGACTTGAGACCGCTACGCTGAGAGATTGGTGAGCGTTTAAATCTGGTGTTTTTACTAATAATGTTTCCAGGTATAATTTACGGTTGAACTGATGGCTTCCGTATTAGCACGCCTTGTTTTTATTTGAAAAAAAAGCCATTTTAGTAGAGGCAATTCTTGAGTCTCTGAGTCTTGGGTCTGCGGGTCTTCAATCGGGTTGAAGACCCGATTTAGGAATCCTCCTATTCATTACCGCAAACCACAAAGGTGGAATGCTTGCCAAAAGCATCATACCGGGGTAACCAGTGGGTAATTGCGGACTTTCGTCGAAGTGTTCTAATAACTGATATTTTTTGTGCGGATGCGCGTGGTGGTCGCTATGACGGCTTAGTTCAAAAAGCACCATTCTCCCGATAAGGTGATCCGAATTCCAGCTGTGCTGCGGATTGGCGGTTTCATAGCGGCGCGGACTTAATTTCGCGCGTTTTAAACCGTAATGCTCAATATAGTTTACCGTTTCCAAAAGAATAATTCCCAAAAAAGCGGCGGTAATAAAGGCTTGCAAGCCAAACCAGCCGAAGGCATAAAGTATTAATCCTAGCAGTACAGCTTGCGCAAGATGAATATTCAACATTTCATTACGCCACTGAATGAAATGTATTTTAAACCAATGCACGGAGGGCGGTACTTGAGGCTGAGCCTTCTGCGCTTGACGCAGATAAGATTTCACAAAATCACCTTGAATTTTCCAGGCATCCCAATACGAAAAGAAAATACTGCGAATCCAAAAGAAATAAAGCATTTCATTTTTCCTTGCCGTAGCAGGATCTTC
>PZPB01000150.1 GCA_003045865.1 Bacteroidota bacterium
CGAACAGCCGTGGTACGGTCGAAAAATAGTAATATTAACTTAGCGGAGTGTCATTTAATTTTAAACTAATGAGGGGTTTCTGCCTAACATTATTATTTCTGCTGTGTATCAAGAGTACAACTGGAGCAGTACAAAATTTAAAGCTTAAGGAACAAGCCAGTTGCCTTATGAAAACAAGCCGGGCCGACTTGGCTTGGGTGGCTAATAGCACCCCTTCGGAGTTTAATTTAGGTACTAGCGAGGATAGTGTTTGTTATTTTTTGTTGAAGGCCTTCCATTTGGTGAAGAACGGGGACCAAACAGCAGGATTTAAATTGCTTAAGCCATGGGCAAAAAAGGAAGAAGCAGTCAATTTTTATGCTTTTCAATATGTTTTTGGTGGTTTGTGTTTTGTTCACAATGATCTTTTTGAGGCTTTGGTTTGCTACAAAAACGTTTTAAACGACACCAACAGCTGGAACTGTCTTTCGGAAGAAGATTCACTTTTACTTGAAAATTCAGTTAAAATGAATGTAGGTTCCGTATATAACCGCTTAGGCTTTTTAGACTCGGCCTATAAGTATTACGATGAGGTGTCTTTAAACGATGATAATCGGGCGCTAATTATCAATAATATGGCTAGTGTTCTGCTGCAGCAAAATAGGTATGCCCAAGCTAACGATCTATTGCTTCAGTTAAATTTCGAGGAGTTGTTGGCGACGAAATATCTGAGTCTCACACAGTATAATTTATTAGCCAGCTACATTGGGTTAAAGGACTTAGACTTAGCTGAGAAATTTTACCAATCGGTTAGATCTAGAGATATACCTTTTGGAGACACAATGTCTTGCTTGACCATCTTATTGAATTATCATATTTTCTCAGGTGACACATTAAACTTTTTAAATTTAGTAGGCGAACACCAAGATTACTTAGAGGCCCATTCTTATGAGAAAACGTTTTTTGGTATTTCTGTTAAAATGCAGAATTATTATTCTTACAAAAAGGCTAATTTCAACATGGCTTGGCAAATATGGCAAGCAGAGATGGATAATGAACAAACTGAATTAGAGGCAGGTAATGTCTTGATGCGATTTTTGCTGAATTTATTAAGGACTAAAGCGCCCTCAATTATAATAATGATTGCAATTTTAATCGTCGTATTCGCCTTTGGTTATGTTGAGGGACGGCGACCATTAGGTTTGGTTGCCAAACTTACTGAGGCTGAAGACCCTGAAAAGACTCAAATACCAGTGATTTCGAGAGCAATGGTAACAGGACAAAGTCGTGGGACAATTTATTTTAACCGTCTGAGCACAGAGAAACCTGATTTTATTGAAAGCCTAAACTTGAAAGAGACCCAGCTGTTGAAATTGGTTCTTGATGGTTACTCGACTAAAGAAATTGCTCAAGAACTAAATTTCTCGGTAGGTCATGCTTACAATATGCGAAGCATGGTTCGTAAAAAGTTTGAACAAATTAGTAATGGCCAATCAATCGATGATTGGCGCAAGACCGAGGTAGTCTAATTACACGGACACTTCTCCCCTTTAATTTTATATAATGTTTCATCTCGATTACTCATCGGCTTCGCAGTTTGTGGCAATTCCGAAGAGAAATATTTTTAGTATTGCCCATGAGTTTCGTGCTATTATGAGATTTAGCGTCATTCTGAGACCGGCAAAAAGTTACTAAAAAATAACCATAACAAGTAAATCGTGAGTAGAATTATTGAAAACTGGGAGAAAACTCCATATACTATTAGTCCGGATCAAATAGAGCTTTTTCGTACACAGGGTTTTATCCATCTGAAGAAGATCTTTTCAGAGGATTTGATTGGCTACTTCAAAGGTTACGTAGAAGATCATATCTCAGCGCCTACGGACAAATATCAGACAGGTTTTAATCGAGTGAAGTACGATATTTTTGATAGGGACGCGATATTTACGGCTCTGTGTAACAGCTCAAAGTTTGGTGGTATACTTTGTGATTTGGCTCAAATGAATCTCTTACATACTCAAAGCTTGGGTTTTGAGCTTGAGAAAAATAAAAGCATTGGATTTCCTTGGCATATAGGTACACAAAGCTTTGGTTTTCAGCAATGGGAGCAATTTGGTTGCACTTTGTGGACGCCTTTGGTAGAGGTGAACAATCAAAAACAAGGAGGGGGCATGGCTTATGTTCCTAAGGATAAGGTTTCTGGAGATTTCATGTATAAGAATGTAGATCCCAGTGTTTTTTCCCTCGTCGAAACGATGATAGAAAAGGGCGAGGACATTAGTCTGGAAGAATTCGTAGAGTTGCGTGATGGGCCTTTAAATCAGCCTGCTATGAAACGAATACTAGATTTCTATGCCGTTATTGATGATTTTGAAATTGGTGATTCTCTTTTGTTCGATAAGTTCGTTATTCACAAATCAGTGAAATTATTAGAGGGTGAGATTGATTCACGGGCTGCCTTAGCCATGAGGTTCGTCGATTTAGAATCTCGTTACGATCAGAATCGTGCTCAGGCTCTCGAAATTCCACGAAAATATTTTAACTATCAAGGTCCCACGCAATTTCATTTAATGGTTGCAGATCAAGATGAGGCACTTTTACGAGATTCGATGCTTTATAAAGGGAAAGCTGAACGGTTCTTATATCGTCAAGAAAATCTGAATTATGCAATGCAGAAAACCCCAGAACAGAATGTTTAAAAAGATAAGGATGCCTAATATTTTGATTTCCGGTGTAGGTGGTCCAACACCTAGAAGTATCGCCCGAAGTATTAAGCATAGTGATATTTTCGGAGGCAGTGCACTTTTTGGGACAGATGTAAATCCGCTTGCACATGGTTTATATGAAAATCAGCTGTATCAGGATACTTGTGTAGTCGTTCACGCAGATGCAGAAGATTATTGGGATTTTATTGAGAATTTTGTTAGTTCTAATAAAATAATTTATGCTCTGGTTCATCCAGAACAAGAGGTATTAGAATGGGCCCGTTTTAAAAAGGAAGGGGGACATTGGCCTTGTAAATCGCTTATTCCAGACTATGATTTGACTAAAGTCCTTGCCGACAAAAGGTCTACAACGGCTTTGTTAGAAGATACTGAATACGTGCCAAATTCCTATTCTTTCAATACAGCCTTATTAGACATTGAAGAGTTAGAGAGTCGTATTGCTTACCCTTTTTGGGTCAGATTTCCTAATGGCTCCAGTGGTGTGGGATCTTATAAAATTAACAAACGCTCGGATCTTGAGCATTGGCTTGCAATAAATAGAACCAGCGAAAATTACATTGCTAGCACTTACCTTCCCGGTAGAAATTTAGCAGTAAAATTACTCTACTACAATGGC
Source organism: Bacteroidota bacterium (assembly GCA_003045865.1). Classification (GTDB taxonomy): domain Bacteria; phylum Bacteroidota; class Bacteroidia; order Flavobacteriales; family Schleiferiaceae; genus Croceimicrobium. The sequence goes on from PZPB01000150.1 coordinate 3,322, forward strand.
CAACTTATTAGAGCGGCTAGTGGAGAAAGGGTGAATTATATTATGGCTAAATTGGCCCCATCCGGAATTACCGGCAATACTTCTTTCGGAAGGTTATTGAATGAGCCTAAATTGGTGCAATGTGCCTTGGATATTATGGAACTACTGTTCGCCAGAACAAATTCCAATCGACATGGATTTTTTACGCTTGATTTTAAAGAGAATGCCGCAGGTAAACCTTATTTAACAGAAGTGAATTGTCGCATGGTCGCTTTTAACTACAGCTTTGCAATGGCGGGTGCTAATTTCAGTGAAGATATTATTAGCCTGCTAAGTGAGGATGAAAGCTTCGATAGAACCTATAAGATGTATGAATTTGATAAGGATTTGATATTTTTAAGAGATGTAGACGATACCCCGATCTTGATGAAAGAGAAGGATTTAAAGCAGAAAAATGCGGTAGAAAGTAACGGAACGTTAAAAGTATAGGCCCAAACGCATGCTTCTGAAGTCTTGCCCGTGAAAATATACTTTGTTTCAATAATTTGGGATTACTTCTAGCGCGGTAAAATTGGCCCCTCGCTTGAATTGTATAAAAGCAATTTCTAGTAACGACTCGAAAGCGTATTGAAACTGCTTCAGACTTTTAGGACAGCAGACTCAATAGTATTTCATGGAGCCGTAGTGATCAAATTTGTCTCTGCCTTAATAGCCAATCGTTTCATGCAATCATAATATCTCACGCATTATCCTTAATAATAAGTGGAGGGTATTTAAATGCTGTGTTTGCTGCACTCCCCCTTAAGGGCGAGTATTTTTCGTTTTTAAGAAGTTGGTGTTCATAACCTATGGGACTGACCAAGCGGAGCTGTGCGAAAATTTATTTACAATAAATTGTAAATAAATAGTTAGTATCAAAATAATTGGCCGTCTTTAATACTATTGTTTGGATTTTAATGGGAGCAATATTAATCGGCAAAAGTTTAACTTTGTAGGCAGTTGTCAGTCAAAATTACCGTCATTAGCTTTTTTTTTGAACGGTTTTTAGGATTCCATAAAATGACTTCCCGCTATTATAAGTTTTTGTATATTTAAGGCTCTAAATCAAATTACTAACTATTCGATTCATTGAATCTACGAAACGATTTGGTGATGAAGAAGCTTGCAAAAGCTACTTCTAAGAGTTCTGA